>JBBRPU010000111.1:0-9298 GCA_038227545.1 Candidatus Acidiferrales bacterium | reverse complement strand
TCGTCGGGGATGGCCAGGAGTTTGCGCAGGCGCGCTTCGCCGTCGGCAATGATGCTTTCAAACTCGGGTGAACGGTGGCTCATCTCCATCACCGACATGCCGCTGCCGCGCCAGTCGAGCAACTCTTCGCGGATGCGCTCAAGCACCGGAAGGGGCAGGGCGCCGGGCCCGGCATTGAAGTTGAAGACGCGATTGGAAACTTGCGGAAGACTTGTGGACGTAGTCACGATTGCGGAATTCCTCTCTAGCTGATTATTTTACGGGCGTTGTAGCGGATTGAATGCGACGAGCGCCGACGATGGATTTCGAGCCTCTAGAATAACAGAACCAAGCTGGACGCTTTAATGCCCACGCGGATGCGGGTTTTACCTCTGTAAGGTCGCACGGACCTCGTCGAATCAAACAGTTACTACAGTTCTAGACAACTGGAACCTTCGGTTCATTGACCGCTACCCTGCAAAAACCGATGCTGGAGAGGTCATGGAAGAACGCAGAAAGAATCAGCCCGGGCGTGGCGAACGCCGCTCCGCGGACGCAAATCGTATCGCCGACGCGCTCAAAAGGCGCGGACGAATTTCGATGTACGTGCAAGGCACGGGCATGCTGCCGCTGGTGCGGCCGGGCGATGTCGCACTGATCCGCCGGGACAAGCTGGAAAACATGCGCTCGGGCGATGTGGTGCTGTTCCAGCGTGGAAATCACCTGCTGGCGAAGCGCCTCGGCGAGGATGAAGATGTGGCGGCCGGCCGCGAAATGGCCGTGGACGGCGAGGACCGCGAGAATGCTTCGAATCCCACGGATGAGCAGGAATGCCTGGGGCAGATCGTGCTGCTGCGCCGCGCAGCGGAAGAAATCGATTTGACCGTGAAGGAAACGCCGATTGCCGCGTTGGTATCGAAGGTGCTGCGGCCAGCGCGGCGCTTGAAGCAATCGCTGCAATTGCCGGACGAAGCCAGCAGCTAATATTACTTCCAGTTTACTTCGCAGGGGATTCGACTAAAGCGAATTCGACGCGTTTGCGCATGGGGTCAATGCGTTCGGCGCGGACGCGCACGGTGTCGCCCAGGCTCCATTTGCGCTGCGTTGTTTTTGCGCCGCGGCCCTTGCCAAAGTTGGGCTGGTCGCGACGGCCACCCCGGCGCCCACCGCCGCTGTCCCGGCCGCCACCTGCAAGCGAGACGATGGCGTGATCGCCTTCACGAAACGCGCAACGCGTGCCGGCGGCTTCTTCGAGCGCGCTGACGGGCAGCAAACCTTCGACAAAAACTTCAAAAAGTTCCACGAAGCATCCGTATTTCTGCACGGAAATAATCAGCGCGTCGTATTCTTCGCCAAGGTGCTGCTCCATGAACTGCGCGGTCTTCCAATCCATCAGCTCGCGTTCGGCGCCAGTGGCGCGGCGTTCCGCTTCGGAAGTTTCAGCGGCCATTTCTCCCAACTCGTGAAGAGAATAAAGTTTGGCTTCGCTGCTTTGTGGCTCCGCGGATCGCGGTGATTCCGGACGAGCTTCAGAATGACTACCCGCGCCGGGCGGTTTGGCGTGCGGATGCTCGAGCGCCCATTTCAAAATGCGGTGGACGATCAAGTCCGGATAGCGGCGGATCGGCGACGTGAAGTGCGTGTATTCGTCGAAGCCCAGCGCGAAATGGCCGAGGGCTTCGGCGGCGTAGCGCGCTTGCTTCAGTGAACGCAGCATCAAGTACGAGACGATGCGTTCTTCCGGCTTGCCGGTAACTTTGCGAATCAGGCGCTGATAGTGCTGCGGAGTGATGCGTAAATCCACGCCGGGGAGGCTGACTTTCATGCCGCGCTCGCGGCCATGGCCACGCGAATCCTGGCGGCCGGCTCGCGCGGGAGCGGGAATCTTGCCGTGACGCACCGCGATTTCCCGCTGGTGCAGATTTTCGACGCCCAGGGAATATCCGAAAGCGCGCGCGAGCTCTTCGAACTCCAGAACTTTCTTGGCGTCGGGTTGTTCGTGGACGCGATGGAGCGACACGATTCCCCGCTGCGCTAAATAACTATCAACGGCGCGGTTGGCGGCGAGCATGAATTCTTCGATGAGGCGATGCGCGATGTTGCGCTCGCTGCGGCCGATGCTCACCATGCGCTGCTGGTCGTCGAAAGCGATGACCTGTTCGGGCAGATCGAAGTCTATGGAGCCGTGCTCGTTGCGGCGCGCATTCAGAAGCAGCGCCAGCTCCTTCATGTTAGCGAAGTGTTTCACCAGCGGAGCGTAGCGCGCGGTCATCTCGGGATCTTTTTCGATGACCTTATTCACGTTGGTGTAGGTCATGCGTTCGAAAGAGCGAATGACGCCGGGAGTCATGCGCGCGCGCTGCATATTGCCGGCGGCGTCGAATTCCATGAGCGCGCTCAACACCAGGCGGTCTTCGTGCGGCTTCAGCGAGCACATGCCGTTCGAAAGCTCTTCGGGAAGCATGGGCACGGCGCGGTCGGGAAAATAAACGGAGGTGCCGCGCAGGCGCGCTTCCTGATCGAGGGCGTCGCCGACGCGCACGTAATGCGAGACGTCGGCGATGTGCACTTGCAGAAGCCAGCCGCCGTCCGCGGTGCGTTCCACGTGCACGGCGTCGTCGAAGTCGCGCGCGGTTTCTCCGTCTATGGTGACGATGGGCAGCTCGCGAAAATCTTCGCGGCCGGAGCGCTCGGCTTCACTGACGGGCACGGCGCGGCGCTTGGCGTCGTCCAGAACCGCGCGCGCACATTCGTGCGGCAGGTGATGCTTGCGGATGATGATTTCGATGTCCACGCCCATGTCGCCGGGGCGTCCCAATATTTCCGTGACGCGGCCGGTGGGCGGCAGGCCGCCGCGGGAGTAGCGCGTGAGTTCCACGTTCACGACCGCGCCGTCCAGCTCCGGGAGCACCGGCAGGCGCCTGGCGCGCCCGCCGGGTTCGCCAGCGGATGCCAATCCCAATTTTCCCCGCAGGGCAGGAGTTAGTTCATCGCCGGCGGGAATTTCTATTTCCTGCTGGATGCGCACGTCGTAAGGCAAGACACTGTTGCCGCGCGAGCCGTAGCGGAACAGGCCGACGACGCTGGTGTGCGCACGGCCCACGATGCGCACGATGACGCCTTCGGCGCGGCGTGAACCGGTGACACCGTAGGCTGGCTTAATGCGCGCCACTACGCGATCGCCGTGCATGGCGCCTTCGATGCCGCTAGGCGGGATGAACAGGTCTCCATCAAGCTGGGGCACAGGCATGGAGGGTACGACAAAGCCGTAGCCGTCGTGGTGCAGCACCAGGCGGCCCTTGATTTCGTTGCGCTGCAAAATATCGGTGCCGGAATCTCCGGAGCGGTCTTTCGCTGAAGGGCTGGATTGTTCCTGCTGGCGTTTTCCGGAGTTCTGTTTCCCGTTCGCGACGGAAGTCTTCTCGCCAGCGCGCTGCGCCAGGCGGTAGCGGCCGCCGGGCAATTCTTCGATGGCGTTGCGTTTTTTTAGTCGCGTCAGGATTTTGAACAGGGGGCGGCGGTCGGATTTCCCTAGGTGCAGGCCGCGGGAAATATCGTTGGCGGACGCGGGTTCGCTCTTAACTTGCAGAAAACGCAGCAGATTTTCTGGGCTTAGTTGTGAGGAGCGGGACATGTAGGGTCGTGGGTGACCGCGCGCCGGCCTCCGCAACGATTCTACTTAAATTTTTTCAATTGGGCCGAAACTTTTTGTCTGCCACTCGGGTTTCACAGGCAGGCCAACACACGACTAGCCAGTCACCCTCCGTCAGACTGGCTGGTTCTTCCCCGAGAGGGGATACAAGGAGGCGGGACGACCTGGCCCGCCTCTTTTTTTTGTTGCTTTCAAAATCCCATCGCGCCGCCGCTGGGACTCTTCTGCTAGCTTGTCTTCTCGTATCGCTTCGCTACCGTCCGGGATTCTAGAGCGGCTTCAGCGTAGAGTTCAGCCTTCTTGAAATCACCTTCATCGCGGGCAAGCATCGCCTGAATCTCTTGCGTCTCTGCTCGTATTTTATAAGCGGATGCTGCGTACGGATTGTAGTGCATTGTGCCTCCTAAATCGGACCTTAGCAGAGCCCTGCAGAATTGCTAGTGCCATTTCCACTTTCCCCGTTTTTTCAGGAGGCATGCGGCGACATTCAAATACTCAGCGTAATCGGTGGCCTCAAGCCTGAGACCACCTTGTGAGATTAACAACAACTAGAGAGACTTAATTATTTCGATTTCGCCTTGTTTGCGGAGGACGTCCACGTCTACGCCGCCGGTGTGGCGGTGGACGATGACATCGCACTCACCGCCTTTGACGCCCAGGTTTTCGATGCGCACTTCTTCTATATTGGGTGGAAGGACGGGATGGGAGAAGTGAATCTGGCGTTCGAGGGCCTTAACGCTTAGGCCGAGCGACGCCTGCAGCAGGAGATAGGGCGCGCCGGCGGCCCACGCTTGCGGGGCGCATGCTACGGGATAAAGAGTGGGGCCGCTGGAATCGTTGCGTTTGTGGAAGCCGCAGAAAAGTTCGGGTAGGCGGTGCAGGTCCACATGCAGGCTGGTTTCGTAAAGGCCATTCAGGATGGAAGCGACCGCTTCCTGAAAGCCGTACATCGAAAGCCCCAGTCCGATCAGCGCATTGTCATGCGGCCAGATGGAGCCGTTGTGATAGGACATGGGATTGTAGCGCAGCTCGCCAGAGCCGATGGTGCGAATGCCCCAGCCGGAAAATAATTGCGTGGTCATCAGTTCGCGGCAAACTCTGGCGGCATGCTCGGGCGTGCCAATTTTGCAAAACAGCGTTTGGCCGGCATTGGACGAGCGCACTTTGCATTGCTGTTTTTTTCCGTCCAGCGCCAGCGCGTACATGCCGATTTCCTCGCACCAGAATTCTTCTTCGAAGCGCTGCTGCAAGCTGTCGGCTTCCAGGTTGAGTTTCAGCGAATAATCGTTCTCCCCAAATTCGCTGGCCAGCATGGCGGCGGAGCGCTTGGCGGCGTAGGTGTAGGCCTGCACTTCGCAAAGAGCGATGGGCGCATCGGCCAAAACCCCATTCGCGTGAAACACGGAATCGTTCGAATCCTTCCAGCCCTGCTGGACCAAACCGGTGTTGGAGCGCCGCGCGTATTCGACGAAGCCGTCATGATCGGCGTCGCCGTAAATATCAATCCAGCGAAGTGCGGCCTGAATGTTGGGCCAAAGCCTGGCGGCGAATTCGCGGTCGCCGGTGCGCAGAAAATAACCAGCGGCCAGAACGATGAAGAGTGGTGTGGAATCCACGCTGCCGTAGTAGCGGCCGAAAGGCACTTCCTTCAGCGCGGCCATTTCTCCACGGCGCATTTCGTGGAGAATTTTCCCCGGCTCGGCGTCCTGTTCGGGAATTTCTTCGGTGGCCTGCTGGTCCGCAAGATATTGCAAAACGCTTTTAGCGATGTGCGGCGCGATCCACAAACATTCGAGAGCGGTGATGAGCCCGTCGCGTCCAAACACGGTGGCGAACCAGGGAACTCCCGCGTAGGGATATTGCCCCTCGGGGTTTCCGTCCGTCAGCATGCGCAAGTCGGCTTCCGAGCGCTTCAGCCAGGCGTTGACGCGTTTATTGGACGTGGAAATGCTGCACTCGTGCAATCGTTCGTTCTCGTAGCGCTTGTGCAAGCTGGCGAACGCGTTGCCGTAAGAAGCGGTCTCGACAGAGAGGGATTCCCGTTCGCAGGAAACCGTGATGAAAACCGATTGCTCTTTTTTGGGCTCCAGCGTGAATTCGTATTTGGCCTGACGCGTGGACAACGATCGCGGTTTGGGAGTGAAGGCGATGCGCGTCTTCCTGCTGACGTTGTCGAGGCCACGGTAGGCGAGAATCGCCGTGTCACCCTCCAGCGAGTCCACCAGGCGCGTGCCTTTTTTTGCGCGCTTGGTGCCGCGCACTTCAAAAATGTCCGCGAAATCGGCTTCGAACTGAAAGCTGAGAGAAACCTGCAGGGGTTGCAGGCCGTAATTGATCAGGCGAATCTGCTCGTAGCAGGAGGCTTTATCGAGAAACTTGGAGCGAAAGAGATGCACGGTCTCGCGCGGCAAACCATTTTCGATTTTCACGCCGTTGGCTACGGAGGTGTCGAAATTGGTCATGTCCACGGCCAGAAACGCGTTGTCATCGCGGATGGTGGAACTGAGCAGCATGGGAGTCTGCTGATTCAACTGCATGGTCATGCGCGAAAGGTGACGAGTTTCGGAATGGAAAAGCCCGAATTGGCCCTGGCCGAGCGGCTCAATGTCGCCGTAGCGATTCAGAACGGCGAAAGTGTCGCCATATTTGAGGACGCGCGTGCGATCGTCGGCTAGCGCGGAGGTTGCGAGGACGTAGTACTGGTCTTTTACCCGGACGATGTCGGCCACAGACCTATCCTGCCACGAATCAGGATTTTTTTACTGGGTGATTGCCTCAGGTGGAGAAGAAATAGAAGTGTCCGCAATCAGTGCCCGCGGAGTGATGGAGGTCTCAGACATGCCTCGGAAGAGTTTCACGTATTGTTCCGCCATTCGCGTGGCCGTGAAGCGTTTTTCAAACACGTTGCGGCATGCGGTGCGTTCCACTGTCGCGATTTTTTCCACGGCGGCCACGGCCTGGTCCATGTTGTTCACAATGAACCCGCTCAGACCTTCCTGCATGACCTCGGGAACCGAGCCGCAATTGAAAGCGATGGTGGGTGTGCCGCAAGCCATGGCTTCAATCATGGTCAAGCCAAAAGGCTCTGGCCAATCAATCGGAAATAAATAGGCGTGCGCGTTGCCGAGAAATTCGCCCTTCTCGTGTTCGGCAATTTCGCCGATAAATTCGACGTTGGGATCTTTCATCAGCGGCTTGATCACCGTTTCGTAATATTCTCGGTCGGCGTTATCAATCTTGGCCGCTACCTTCAATGGCATGCCCGCGCGTTTCGCAATCTCAATGGCGCGGTCAAGGCGCTTTTCCGGCGAAATGCGACCGAGAAATGCCAGATACTTTCCACCATCGGGATAAAAAGAATGCAAATCGGTAGGCAGTCCGTGCGGAATGTTGCCGACCCAATTCACCCACGGCAACGGTTTGCGTTGCGCCATCGAAATGGATATCACCGGAGCATCCGCATAACGCTGGTACACGGGAATCAAGTCCGCCAGATCGAGACGCCCATGCAGCGTAGTGACGCTGGGCAGCGCGCAATATCTGGAAAGCGGAAAATGCATGTAATCAATATGGAAATGAATTACGTCGAACTCAGGCGCCATGCGCATGACGTCATCCAGCATGGCGATGTGATGAGCCAAATGATCTACGGCGCCGCTGAGGCGCAGCGAGCGCTTGCAGCCTGGAACTAGCTTAGCGGCGGTTTGCGAATCCCCGCTGGCGAAAAGAGTGACATCCTGGCCTTGCGCGACAAGTTCTTCGGTAAGAAAAGAAACCACGCGCTCTGTGCCGCCATACGTCTGGGGTGGAACACTTTCATACAGGGGGGATACCTGGGCGATTTTCACTTGGGGGTCTCCGCTGCTGGCGCAATGCATTGCCATCAGCAGTACTAGTCTAGTCGCTAAGGTTGCGCAGAAGTATCCGGTGAATCCCGTAGTGATTATGTATGCAAAAAATCAATAGGTTGCATGCGTTTCCGCACGCCTAAGTGTACTGGGGTAGCTGTCGGCAACTATTAAGAACGTTTTATTTTTCGGGCGAGAATGGCCCTGCAACACGCGTATATAATCAATGCTGACGGAGTCAAACTGCTTTCCGCGATGTGCCCGGCGGAATAACACCACCAGAAACTGTGAGCCTCAATAAACCAAAACCCGTTTTGCGAGTGGTCATCGAAAAGGTTTTGCCGGAAATTGATGGCGGCCGCTTTCCCATCACGCGCACGCCGGGCGAACTCGTCACCGTGAGCGCGGACATTTTTTCCGATGGGCACGATGTGATTGCCGCGGCTTTGATGTACCGGGAAGACGGCGACCAAGCCTGGCACGAAGAACCCATGGCGCTGGTGACCAACGATCGTTGGGAAGCGCAGTTTCGGGTCAGTGGCGTGGGCACGTATTTCTATACTTTGCGCGCGTGGGTGGATCACTTCAAGACCTGGAGCCGCGATCTCGCGAAAAAAGCGGATGCCGGGCAAGACTTGACGCTGGATCTGTTGACCGGCGCGCAGTTTCTAGCGGCAGCGGGGAAACGCGCCAGGCCCGAGGATGCCAAGAAACTGAACGAGTTCGGGGCTCAGCTGACAAAAATCGCTGGTGCGAATACGCAAGCGGCCGCTGGCGTCTCGGTAGAGGAAGATTTACTTTCTCTGATATCCACATATCGGGACCGCAGTGGGGACACAATTTACGAAAAGGAATTGCTGGTGCGCGTAGATCGCGCACGCGCGCGTTTCAGCAGTTGGTATGAAATGTTTCCGCGATCCTGCACGACCTCCGTGGAGCGTCCAGGAACTTTGCGTGATTGCGCGAACTACGTGGAATACGTGTCGGACATGGGTTTCGACGTTCTGTATCTGCCGCCCATACATCCCATTGGCGTGACGGAGCGCAAAGGCAAAAATAATTCCACCACGCCGGAGCCGAATGATCCGGGAAGTCCCTGGGCGATTGGCTCGAAAGAGGGCGGACACAAAGCCATCCACCCGGAGCTGGGAACGCTCGCGGATTTGCAGGCGTTGCGTAAAAAAGCGGAGAGTCACGGTATCGAGCTGGCGTTGGACATCGCGTTTCAGTGTTCTCCCGACCATCCCTATGTGAAAGAACACCGCGATTGGTTCCGATCGCGAGCCGACGGCAGCGTGCAGTACGCGGAGAATCCCCCTAAGAAATATCAGGACATTTATCCGCTGGATTTTGAGACGGCGGACTACGCGGCGCTTGCGGAAGAATTGAAAAGCGTAGTGATGTTCTGGATTTCGCACGGCATTCGCATTTTTCGCGTTGATAATCCGCATACCAAACCGTTTGCGTTCTGGGAATGGCTGATTCAAGAGATAACCTGCGAGTGTCCGGAGGTTATTTTCCTTGCGGAGGCGTTTACCCGGCCAAAAATAATGTATCGGCTGGCGAAGGTTGGATTCAACCAGTCCTACACCTATTTTGCGTGGAAAAATACCAAGGCGGAGTTGACGGAATACTTCACGGAAATAAGCGCGCCTCCGGTTAGCGATTTTATTCGGCCAAACCTGTGGCCTACCACTCCTGACATTCTCAACGAATATCTGCGGAAGGGCGGACGGCCGTCGTTTATTGCGCGATTGATTCTGGCGGCGACGCTGGGAGCGAATTACGGCATTTACGGGCCGGCGTTCGAACTGATCGA
>JBBRPU010000110.1:0-9308 GCA_038227545.1 Candidatus Acidiferrales bacterium | reverse complement strand
GAATCCGGCAAAGCCTTCAGCGACGCTCATATCACTTTCGTTTCGCCGCAGGTGGACACCGACACGCAAACGGTCCTCGCCAAGGCCGGCATCGAAAACCCCAAAGGCGCGTTGCGCGTTTCTCAACAGCTGCGCGCGCAAGTGATCTGGAGCAAACACCAGGGTCCGGTCGTGCCGGTTCTCTCCGTGTTACGCATCAACGGCCGCTTCTTCGCCTTCGTGGCCGAAAAAGACGGCGGCAAAACCGTAGCGCGGCAAAAAGGTTTGAAAGTGGGAGACACCGTCGGCAACGATTACGTGGTCCTCGACGGTCTGAAAGCCGGAGATCACCTCATCGTCTCCGGCACACAATTTTTGCAGGACGGCGTGCCCGTGGCGGAAACGGTTCAAAACGCCGAAGCGGCGCCCGCTGCCGACAGCCCCACTAAGGGGGCCGCGCGCTAGCAGCGCCCCCACTCATGACTCTTTGCATTGACATCACCCTGAAGGCGGACGCTGCCCTTGTTTGTTGATTTTTTCATCCAGCGTCCGGTTTTTTCCACCGTCTGCGCCCTGATGATTATTCTCGGCGGCGCGATTTCCATTCCTTCCCTGCCCATTGCGCAATTTCCGGATCTTGCTCCGCCACAAGTAGTGGTGAGCAGCGGCTATATCGGCGCAAACGCGCAAACCGTGGAGTCCGCTGTCACCATCCCGCTCGAACAGGCCATCAACGGCGTTCAGGGCATGAAGTACATCACCTCCACGAGCGGGAACGACGGCAGCAGCCAGGTCACGGTAACGTTCGACGTTACGCGCAGCGTGGACTCGGCGTCGGTGGACGTGCAAAACCGCGTCAATCAGGCCCTCGGCCGCTTGCCCAATGAAGTTAAAAACACCGGCGTCATCATCACCAAACAACTGGGCGGATTCGTTTTTGCCGCGGGCGTGTATTCCGAGGACGCCTCGTACGACAGCCTGTTTCTCAGCAATTACCTGGACATCTACGTGAAAGACGCCATCAAGCGCGTCCCCGGCGTGGGAGATGTCGTCATTTTCGGTGAACGCAAATACGCCATGCGCTTGTGGCTGGATCCCGGACGCATGGCGCAACGCGGTTTGTCGGCCACCAATGTGCTCTCCGCGCTGCAAGAACAAAACGTGCAAGTTGCCGCCGGCCAGGTTGGCCAGCAGCCCATCCCCGAAGGCCAGGCCTTTCAGATTAGCGTTCGCGCCGTGGGTCGGCTGACGGAACCCTCCGAATTTGAAAATATTATTTTGAAAACCGGGGCGAATGGAACGCTCGTCAGACTGAAAGACGTAGGGCGCGCGGAGCTCGGTGCGGAAGACTACGGCTCCATTCTCACCTTCAATGGACATCAGGCCGTGGGCCTGGCCATCACGCAGTTGCCGGGCGCCAATGCCCTCGATGTGGACAGACTCGGTAAAGCCGAATTGCTCCGCCTCTCAAAAACATTTCCACCCGGCCTGAAGTATGCCGTGGCTTTCGATACCACCACGGTGATTGGCGAATCCATTCGCGACGTGTTGGTGACCTTGCTCCAGGCCGTATTGCTGGTGATCTTCGTCATCTACGTATTCCTGCAGGATTGGCGCAGCACCTTGATTCCCGCCATCACCATTCCGGTTTCGCTGGTGGGCGCATTTATTTTCGTAAAGCTTTTTGGATTTTCGATCAACACGCTCACGTTGTTCGGTATCACACTGGCAACCGGCTTGGTAGTAGATGACGCCATCATCGTCATCGAAAACGTGGAGCGGCACATCGCCGAAGGCATCACCGAGCCGCATAACGCCGCTTCAGTGGCCATGAAAGAAGTGGCCGGCGCGGTCATCGCCACCTCGCTGGTATTGGTCGCGGTGTTCGTGCCCGTGGCGTTATTTCCCGGCACCACCGGCATCCTGTTTCGACAGTTTGCGCTGACCATCGCGTTTTCCGTGGTCATTTCCGCATTCAACGCGCTGACGCTCACGCCCGCGCTCTCAGCCATCCTGCTGGGCCATCACCGCGAACGCACCCAGGGCTTCATCTTCAGAGCCTTCAACCGCGTCGTGGAAGCTGGAACGAACGCTTACAGTAAGCTCGTGCGCTTCGCAATCGGCTGGCGTTACGCCGCCGTCCTGGTATTCCTCGGCGTGCTGGGGCTCACCTACTGGGTTTACCAGATTGTCCCGCGCGGGTTTATTCCCGAGGACGATGAGGGCTACGTCATCGTCGTCGTGCAGGCTCCTCAGGGCGCGTCTCTCGAGTACACGCAAAAAGTATGCGGGCAGTTGGAGAAAGTGTTAGCCCGGGAACACGACATTGACGGAGTTTTTTCCGTGACCGGCTTCAGCTTTTCCGGCAGCGCGCCGAATCGCGCCATGGTATTTGCCAACCTCCGCCCCTTCAAAGAACGCAAAGGCTTGCAGCATGGCTCGGCGGCCATAATTGAGCGGCTCCGGCCGATGCTTTTCGGTGTGTCCGGAGCCTTGGTCTTTCCTTTCAATCCGCCTGCAGTGCAGGGACTCGGGCAGTTCGGCGGATTTCAATTCGAGCTCGAAGACCTCGGCCGCAATTCGTTGCAGGACATCGCCAACACCGCGAATCAACTGACCGCCCAAGGCAATGGCAGCAAAGAGTTAACCGGCATGTTCACCAGTTTCACCGCCAACGACCCGCAATACCTGGTGCGCATAGACCGCGAGAAGGCCAAGAGCCTGCAGGTGCCGCTGAGCCAGGTCACCAACGCGCTTCAGGTGTACATGGGTTCCGTGTACGTGAACGATTTCGACTTCAACAATCGCTCGTATCGCGTGTACATCCAGGCGGACGGCCGCTTCCGTTCGAATGCCAAAGATATCAATCAATATTATTTGCGCTCCGACAACGGAAAGATGATTCCGCTCGACGACATCGTCACCGTGGAGCAGACCGCCAACCCGCAAGTAATCAGTCATTACAATTTGTTTCGCTCCGCGGAAATCAACGGCTCGGCCGCGCCCGGGCGCAGCTCCGGCGACGGCATTACTGACATGGAAGCGCTGGCCAAAAAAGTTTTGCCCAATGGCATGACGTTTGAGTGGAGCGGCTTGTCGCTGGAAGAACTGCAATCCGGAGGCAAAGCCGCGATTCTTTTCGGCCTGGGCATCCTGGTCGTATATCTGACGCTGGCCGCGCAATACGAAAGTTTTATCTTGCCCTTCATCGTGCTGCTGGCCGTACCCGTAGCGCTGCTGGGCGCTATCGGATCGCAAGCTTTGCGCGGCTTGCAGAACGATGTGTATTGCCAGATCGGGCTGGTCATGCTGATCGGCTTGGCCAGCAAAAACGCCATTTTGATTGTGGAGTTCGCGGAGCAGCTACGCGCGCAAGGCATGTCCGTCATTGATGCCGCGGTGGAATCCGCGCGCATCCGCCTGCGCCCCATCCTGATGACGTCCTTCGCTTTTATTTTGGGAGTGCTACCGCTGGTACTGGCGCAGGGCGCGGGCCGCGCGGGACGTATCTCCGTTGGCACCACCGTTTTCGGCGGAATGATCGCCGCCACCACGCTCAACCTGGTTTTTATTCCAGTCCTCTACGTAATCGTGAAAAGCATCGCGCCAGGCCGCGCAAAAACCAACACCGTGCCGGCAACCACCATTCCAATCACGCCCCACACGTAGCTCGCGCCCGCCACAAAATCGCACTATATCTACTACATCTACATGGGAATAAACGATCTCATTCCGAACCCGCCGCTTTTCCCAGGCCGGTGAGGAACCTGCTGTTCCCACTACCCTTCACAGCGACGACTATCACACGCAGCTATTTACTCGCAACGCTCGAAAAGTATTGCTCCAACCCAGCTTTCAATTCTCCCACCGCCTTGTGCACGTTCTGATTCAGCGCCGTGACCATAGCCGGAACATCCTTGCCGCTCACCGGTTCGTCATGGCCGTAATGATGCGTCCACACCGTCGCCCCGGACTTCACGTCGTACAATTCCCACTCCGCGGTAACTCGCGCGATCAGCGGGCTCCCCGCCACTTCTTTAAAATCGTACAGGTGCCCGCGCAGTACGTAATCGGTGTGCCCGCTACTACGCTGCGGAGTCACTTCGCGGTATCGTCCGGAAGCTCGCAATTCCCGCAGCAACACTTCCTGAATCATTTCCGCCGGCGGCTCCGTCCAGCGCTGATATTCGTACGTGCCCATCTGCTCCCCGCCAGACCCGTAAACGATGCGGTCTTCGCGGTAGAGATGCGAGGCCACCAGCGGCCCCAGCGCCAGCGCTACTCCCGAAGCATTGGGCGGCGCTTGCGCGAGATCGGTGGGCACCGAGAGCTGGTAATACTGCATGGGCCGCGCCGCGCCACAGCCCGCCGCCAGCGCCAAAGCGACGGTGGCCAGCGCGCACACCGCCACTTTTCCCGCACTCATGAAAGTGCTGCTCCGACCACCTTTCGAAGTTCTATCGCTCATGCCATTTGCTCCGGCGCTCATCGCGGCTCACCTGTCTTGTGCTCTTTAGGACTGCTGGACCTGATCAACGTATACGGCTTGGTCTTGATGGTGTCGGTAAATTCTTTCAAGTTTTGACTGACGTGCCGCAAGTTCTCCAAAAGTTCATCAATATTTTCGGAGTTAACGTCGAGCGTGTTGTCGAGCCGCCCGGTCAGTGAGGTCACATTGTTCAGCGATTTGCGCAGCTGCAGCACCGCCTGATGCACATCGTCGCGATTTTCCCCGATCAACCCGTCCACGTGATCCAAAGTCTTGTTAGCCTCGGCGGAGGTTTTCTTCAAATCGTCCAGCAGCGGACCCATTTTCTCGCTGGCGGTGTTGACGTGACCAAGCGCGGAGCGCACCACCGGACGATTCTCGGCAATCATCTGGTGCGTTTGCGCCAGGGTGCCAGCCAGGTTTGCGCGGTTTTGCGCGCTTAACAAATCGTTCACGCGCTCAATGGTCACTTTCATTTCCGTGGCGCGCTCGTTAAGGGTGTGCAGTAACGCCTGCGCTTCCGGCGCCATGTCGTTGATGCGCTCGGTGATGGCGTTCAAGTCCAGGTATTTGTCGGCCAGCAGCGTCGCGCCATCTTTGGCCAGCGCGGCCTGCGGCGTCCCCGGAACGATCTCCAAATGGTTATCGCCCAAGGGGCTCATGCTCATGATGCGCACGTGGCTGTCGGTTTTCACCGGCAAATCGGATTGCACGTTCATCGTCAGCTCGATGCTCGCGGGATTCTGCGGATCAATCCGCACCTTCTCCACGCGGCCAACTTTGGGTCCGCCCGCGTAGCGCACCTGCGAGCCCACCTCCAGCCCGCCCGCGAACGGAAAGTACGCGTGAAAAGTTTTTGCCGTGCGTCCAAACGCGCCGGTGATGCCGAACACCGTGGCCACCAGCACTCCCGCCGCCACGATTACGAACAATCCCACCAGCGCCTGTTCTCGTCTTGACTCCATTTAGACACTCCTCTTCGCCGCGGCTCCGCGGTTGCGGCCCGATTGTTTGGTCAACATTTGCAGATAATCCATTTCGCGCGCCACTTCCGGCTCGGCCACGCGATCCAGAAACTGGCGCAGCCGCGGCTGCGTGCTATTGCGCATTTCGTCTACGGTGCCGATGGCCACTACGTTGCCCTTGTCAATCAACACCATGCGGTCGGCGATCAGGAAAGCGCTGGCCAGCTCATGAGTGACCACGATGATGGTCATGCGAAACGCGCGCTTTAATTCCAGAATCAACTGATCAATGCCGGCGGCGATGATGGGATCAAGGCCGGCGGACGGCTCGTCGAAAAATAATATTTCCGGATCCATGGCCAGCGCCCGCGCCACCGCCGCGCGTTTTTTCATGCCGCCGCTCAACTCCGAAGGCTTGTAGTCTTCAAAGCCCGCCAGACCCACTTGCTCCAGCTTCAGGCGCAGCATAATTTCTATCGTGGAGTCTTCCAGCTTGGTGTGTTCGCGCAGCGGCAGCGCCACATTTTCGCCCACGGTCATGGATCCGAACAGTGCGCTCCCTTGAAACGACATGCCCAGTTTCCGGCGAATATCGTCCATCTCTTCCACAGTAGCGACGGACAAATCTTTGCCGCGCAGAATAATTTTGCCGGAGCTCGGTTTCTCAAGTCCCACCAGCGTGCGCAGCAAGGTGCTCTTGCCGGAGCCCGAGCCCCCCAGAATCACCATGGTCTCGCCGCGCATCACGTCGAAACTCACTCCATGCAAAATTTCGCGGTCTCCGTAACTTACACGCAGGTCGCGCAGCGAAATCATGGCCTCCGGCGACAGATTGTCGTCGTGCTCGTCTACCATGGATTTTTCCATCCTGGCCATGTTAATCGCTCACGAAAAAGAACAGCGCAGTGAAGATCAAATCCACCAGCACCACCAGAAATATGGACATAACTACTGCGCGCGTGGTCGAGCGCCCCACCTGCTCAGGACCAGCTCCAGTAGCCAAGCCTTCGTGGCAGCCCACCGCGGTAATGGTCACGCCAAACATTACGCTCTTCACCAAGCCACTGACGATGTCGCGCAGAAAAAGAGCGTCCACGGACGACTGAATATATCGCGCAAACGTAAAATCCGCCTGCCCCACGCCAAATAATGCGCCGCCCATAATGCCCATGGAGTTGGCCCAAATCGTCAGGCAGGGCAGCATAACGATCATGGCGAGAAATTTTGGCGTCACCAGAAAATGGATCGGATTGATGGCCATGGTCTCCAGCGCATCGATCTCTTCGGTAACTTTCATCGTGCCGATTTCCGCGGCGAACGCCGACCCGGATCGCCCGATCACTACGATGGCGGTAATCAACGGGCCCAGCTCGCGCGACATGGAAATGGCCACAGCGCCGGCCACGTAACTAATGGCTCCGAATTTTTTCAATTCGTAAGCGCTCTGCAACGCCAGAATCAACCCGATGAAAAATGTGATCAGCGAAAGGATCGGCAGGGCGCGCACGCCGACGTCCAGCGCCTGCGAAACGGCGCGCTGCAGCCGCACCGGTTTACCGTGAAACGGCGCGATGAACGTATAGTAGGCCGCGCGTCCGCCCAATTCCGCGAGCGAGCCCAGGTATTGCAGCCCACCAATCACACCCGATCCGATTTGAGCGACCAACTCCAAGAGCCCTCGATCTAGGAACGCCGCAAACTGCGCCTACGCCAACGCTTGTTGTTCGTCGTCGAATACTTCGAAAATTTTTATCAATCGCGAAAGTTGCAGGACTTCGCGCGCCGCCGGACTTAGCCCGTACAAAATAAATCGCAGCCCCTGATCCTTGGCGGCCTTCAGCCCTTCCACCAGCGAAGCCACTCCCGAGCTATCTATATACCGGACGCCGGTGAGATTCAGAATCACGCGCGGCGTCTTGTTTTCGCGCAATTCTTTAAGCAGCGTCTTGCGCAACTCCGGCGAGTTGGCGAGATCAATGTGCCCGGTAATATCGAATATGGTGGCCTGGTCTAGTCGGCGAGCGGCAATCTGCAAAGTTACTCTCCTTGGGAATCCTGACCTGCTGCGTTTACATCAATATACTTCACCAGCCGTAGCTGATTTTGTCGCCCCACCCTGCGATGTTCCATCACGTCCATGCTGTCGCGCATGAAGTGCAGCCCCAGTCCTCCGGGTTTCACTTCATCCAGTGAGCGGGCCGTGAGCTTCTTGCGGTCAAAAGGCAAGCCATTATCGAGCAACTGGATTTCCAAACCTTCGCGGTGCTGGCCCTTCACGGTACACGAGATGCGTCTGCACGATAGGTTGATCCGCTTATTGGGCTGGCCGCCGTAGGCGTGGCGAATGACGTTGGCCACCGCTTCATCCACCGCGCGGGTGATAGAACGGCACTCTGGCGGCGAAAATCCGCTGAGTTCCGTCAACCGCTCGACGGCCGCGCGCACCACGCTCAAAAGATGTGGATCGCTTACCAGAACGACGTCCAATAGCAGCCCGGGCTTCTGCAATCGCTCCGCTCCTGCGGTTCCGCGAGCATCTGGCGCTCGCCTCTTTTCGGTGACACGTTGGAAATCAACGGGGACTAAGTGAGACACAATCCTGTATACGGCGGCAAAAGTCAATGCCGCGCGAAAGCTCCTCAGCCGCCCGCGTTGTGCTTCGGAGGTGGAATGGAATATGACGGATTGAGTCTACCAAAACTCCGCCTCGCAGAATCAAATACTGATTACCCGGAGCTTTACGTGCCTCGAATAGAAGACTACGGAATGATCGGTGACTGCCACACCGCCGCATTGGTTTCCCGAAGTGGCTCCATAGATTGGCTATGCATGCCCAGTTTCGATTCGGGGGCGTGCTTCGCCGCGCTTATCGGCACCGAGGAAAACGGCCGCTGGCTGATCGCACCTGCGGGGGAGGTCAAAAGCATCAAGCGCCACTACCGCGAAAATACTTTAATCCTCGAAACCACTTTCGAAACCGACACCGGCGCCGTCACGGTGGTGGATTGCATGACGCCGACCACAGAAAGTTCCGACCTGCTGCGTCTCGTCGTAGGCGTCCGCGGCCGGGTGCCCATGCGGATGGAGTTGGCCATCCGCTTCGACTATGGCTCCGTAGTTCCGTGGGTGCGAAGGACCACCGACGGAATTTCCGCAATTGCCGGACCCGATACGCTGCGCTTGCGTACGCCGGTTGAACTTTGCGGCGAGAATTTCAAAACCACCGCGGACTTCACGGTATCCGCAGGACAGAAAATCCCCTTCGATCTGTGCTGGTACGCCTCTTACCGCGACGAACCGCAACCGCTCGACAATGAAAAATTCATCGCCGAGACCGAAAAGTTTTGGCAAGAGTGGGTGGCGCGTTGCGCGTTCGCGGGAAAATCGAAGGACGCGGTCATCCGCTCCCTGATCACTCTCAAGGCGTTGACGTACGCGCCTACTGGAGCGATTGTCGCAGCACCCACCACTTCCCTGCCGGAGCTCATCGGTGGCGTGCGCAACTGGGACTACCGCTTCTGCTGGGTGCGCGACGCCACGCTTTCCTTGCGGGCGTTAATTGTTGCGGGCTACCTCGACGAAGCGCGCGCCTGGCGCGAGTGGATTATTCGCGCCGTCGCGGGTAAGCCTTCAGAGATGAATATTCTCTACGGACTGCGCGGCGAGCGCCGCCTGACCGAATTGGAGTTGCCGTGGTTGAGCGGCTATGAAGGTTCCGTACCCGTGCGCATCGGCAATGCCGCCTATAACCAGGTACAACTCGACGTATACGGCGAAATTGTTGACATGCTTTATTTGTGCCGCCAGGCTGGTCTGCAACGCGACAAAGACATGGGTCCCGGCATCGGCGTAGCGCTGATCGAACATCTCGAAGG
>JBBRPU010000109.1:0-9423 GCA_038227545.1 Candidatus Acidiferrales bacterium | reverse complement strand
TCCGGCGCCTTGAGGGTCAACGGTACCTTAGTACCAGCTATTTCCAGGACCGAAACGCCTAAGCAAGAGCAGTTTCGATTGACCTTCGCACCGGCGGCGCGGTCCGCCGGCTTGACACCCTCATCCATGTCTCCGTAGCATGATGAACCTATGCCGGCGTAGCTCAGTGGTAGAGCGAGGGTCTCATAATCCCTAGGCCGTGGGTTCGATTCCCTCCGCCGGCACCAGTAATTTCAAGAATTGATTCACGGTGCCGTTCACTGATCGCCATACCTGCTTTGCCCGATGGTCACGGTTGGTAGTCACGCTAGAATTGACTGTTGTCACTCTGCTCCCCTCATCGCTCGCCACTCAGGAATCGAGGAAAAATGTTTAAGTCCCTTTTTACTTTGACTCTTTGTCTGTTTGTGATTTCCGGTGCCCATGCTTCGCCTCAATCCACGCGTGCCCAGGAATCGCGCTCGGGTTCGCTGATAAACATTCGCGTGTCTCGGACCACCCAGGTGGTCAACTATCGCGATCGCAGTTCCACCAAGATCGACTTCCAGGGAACACCGCTCATGGCCCGCGCCGAAGGTAAGGCCGAAATCGAGGCCAAGAACGGGCGCATCGCGATCAAGGCGGAGTTCGAGCACATCGAGCCGGCCTCGAGTTTCGGCTCCGCGTACCTGACTTATGTTCTGTGGGCTATTTCGCCCGAGGGCACGCCGAACAATCTCGGCGAACTGTTGCTCGATGGCGGCAAGAGCAAGCTGCAAGTCACCACGAATCTCCAGACCTTCGCGATGATCGTGACCGCCGAGCCGTACTTTGCGGTGAGCTATCCCAGTGAAGTTGTCGCCCTCGAAAACGTTGTCCGCGGAGACACCCGCGGCGCGGTCAGCAGCGTAGATGCCAAGTTTGAACTTTTGCAGCGTGGCACGTATGACGACATGCGTCTGGAGCGCTACCTATCCGATTCGAAAGTCCCGCTGTCGCTTTACGAAGCGCGTAACGCCCTTCGCATCGCCAAGGCCCAGGGCGCGGCGCGGTATGCGCCCGAGTCGTGGACCAAGGCCGAAGACTCTTTGCGTCGCGCCGAAGACTACCAGTTGCGCAAGCAGCACAAAGCCGTGGCCACGGCTGCTAGGGAAGCGGCGCAGGCCGCCGAAGACGCCCGAAACATCGCAGTGCGCCGCCAGGAAGACGAACACGTCTCAGAGCAGCAGCGCGCTGCTGACGACGAGGCCCGCCGCGCCCGTGCGGCGCAGGAAGCCGAAGCCCAGGGCCGCGCCGATGCCGACCGCCAGCGTATGCAGGCTGAAGTAGCAGCCGCCCAGGAAGCCAAAGCGCGCGCCGAAGCGGACGCTGCCCGGGCGCAGTCTGACGCCCAGCGCCAGGCCGCTATGCTGCAGGAGCAGCAGGCCCGTGACGCCGCCGCGCAATCGGCTGCGCAAGCGGCGCAATCTGCCCAGCAGGCTCAGGATGCCCAGGCCCAGGCTCAACAAGCGCAGCAACTCGCCGCGCAGTCCGAGCGTGACAAACAGGAGCTTCGCGCCAAGCTGCTGCAGCAATTCAACCGCGTTCTGGAGACCCGAGACACCGTCCGCGGCCTGGTCGTAAATATCGGCGACGTTTTGTTTGACACCGGCCGGTACACCTTGCGCAGTCCCGCGCGTGAAGCGTTGGCGAAGCTCTCCGGAATCGTTCTAGCCTACCCAGGGTTACGTCTGCAGGTGGAAGGTCACACCGACTCCACCGGAACTGCGTCGTTCAATCAGAAGCTATCTGAGCAGCGCGCCGGTACGGTGCGCGATTACCTCGTCCAGCAAGGTTTGGATACGAACTCCATCTCCGCTGCCGGCCTGGGCGAAGACAATCCTATCGCCGAGAACACCACCGCCGCGGGGCGCCAGAAAAATCGCCGCGTGGAAATTATCGTGAGTGGAGAAGTGATCGGTACACAGATCGGCGGCCAGCAGCCCCAGCAATAGCCCGGAAAGTAGAGCAAATAAAAAACGCGCCGTTTTTTCGGCGCGTTTTTTATTTCACTACTTGTATCCAGGTTTCTTCAGCGATCCGCGATCAGCTTTTCTTGGTGTCAATTTTCAGATTGACCACCACTTCCTTGCGGCTTTCAAAACTGGAGATCGCGCGGGTAGGGGACTTGGCGCCGTCTTTCTCCGCATGGATTTCGTAATCTATATTCGGATCTAAACCGCTGAACTTGTAACTTCCCGTTTCGTCCGCGATGTAACTGCGCACCGCGTTGTTGCGTGTGTTCTTCAGAAACACCACGCCCGTGGGCAGGGGAGTTTCCGCTTTGTCGGTCACAATGCCGTGCACGCTGCGCAGTTGCGATTCTTTCTTGGCTTCCTGCGCTGCCACGAACGCCGCAAAGAAGGAAAGCGCCACAGCCAGTCCAACCACTTGACGCCAGGTCTTCATCACTTGCCTCCTTCGGCAGGCTTCAGATGGAAAATAATCTTTTCGTCGCCGCTGCTGTCTTTGGCGCTTATCGCTCGCGTCTGCGTTTCAAACCCTTTGCTCGCCGCCTGCATTTCGTAATCTGATCCGGGCGGCACGCGAATTGCAAACTCTCCCCTGGAATTCGTATGCGTTTCCCAGTGACTCTTTTTCTCATTGGCTCGCCGGATGCGCAGCTTTACTTCCCGCATCGCCAATCCGCGCTCGTTGAAAACTGTCCCGCGCAGCAGCAACTCATCGGCATGAGTTCGTTTGCTTTTGCTGGCTGAAGAACTCTCGGAGGTAGTCGAACCGGATCCCGGCGCGGTTACGGGTTCCTGGGCGGCCAACGCGGGAATACCCGTGGCCACCATTGCTGCGAGAACGATGATCCACCGCTGGCAATGCATCATGGCGCTCCTGATTCCTTAGATGTCCGGCGCACGCCCGGAGATGCCACGCCCGCGCCTGTCTACTCCTCGTCCAGCTCTTCCTCTTCCTCTTCTTCTTCCTCTTCCAGCAGGTCGCCGTTTTCCTTTACTTCCGCTTCCTCTTCATCCTCGTCGTCATCATCTTCTTCTTCATCGTCGGAAATGATGTTGAGGTGCACGGGATGTGTCTGCGAAACTTCCATCTCCGATTCGCACTCTGGGCAACTCAGAATCTCGCCTTCTTCCACTTCGTCTTCGTCTACATCAATTTCGGTGGCACACTCAGGGCAGCGAATCACGGCTCCATCCTCCATCGATTTTTTGCGCGGCAGCTACGCGAAGCCCGCAAACTACCGTGAAGCGTATTATATACTTCACCGTGCGAAGTCAAACCTGATGGTACTGCAGGTGTGCGAAAAAGCCTTGGCACGGTGTATGTCCGCAAGGCGTACTCTGTCCTGCACACCGATTCTTATTCGGTCCAATACGAATGGCCTCTTCTCGGGAATATCCTGAACGCCCCTTGGTTGGTGTGGGTGGTGTGGTGATCGTGGCGGGCCGCGCCCTGGTCATCCGCCGCGCCAGCGAGCCCCTGCGCGGTGAATGGTCCATCCCCGGCGGCATGCTGGAGCTCGGTGAAACGTTACAGGAGGGTGTGGCGCGTGAGCTTCTCGAAGAAACCGGCCTGCATGTGCGGGTGCTCGACTTGATCGAAGTGTTCGAGCGCATCGTCTACGCGAAAAGCAACGCCGCCAGCGGCGATGCGGCCGCAGACATTCCTTTGAAGGACGCAGGCGCCGACGAAATTATTTCCGGTGCGCGACCACGCTTTCATTTCGTGATCGCCGATTATCTTTGCGAACGCATCAGCGGTGAACAAGCCGCCGCCAGCGACGTTACCGATCTGGAGTTCGCGCGTGAAGATGATCTGGGCCGCTTCCAGTTGACCGAAACCGCGTTGCGCATCCTGCACAAAGCCTTCGCCATGCACCGCGCTCGCCAGGCCCCCGCGAAATGACCGCGAAATATTTTATCCGGCGATTGCCGCCGGCAGAGTTCCGCGCGTGCGTTCCCGCCGCCCGAACTCCTGCACCGCCTGTTGCAAATCGGAAGCCGTAAAATCTGGCCAGCGCTTCTGTAGAAACACAAATTCCGCGAACGCGCATTCCCACAACAGAAAATCGGAGAGCCGCTGCTCTCCTCCGGTACGAATGAGTACATCTACATCCGCCGCCCCGCCACGACTGAATTCCGACAGCACGTTCCCGAAAGACGCGGGCGACAGCTCGGTCACCTTATAGAAACGGCAAGCCGCGGAGAAAATAGCTTCGCGCGCGGAGTAATCAATAGCCAGGCGGAGATGCAGCCGCTTACCACCCACTGTTGCCGCTTCGGCATCGGTGATGGCCTGCCGCAGATTGATCGGCAGGCGGTCGCGCCGCCCGATCACGCTCAGCCGCACGCCTTCTTCCATGCAATGCGAAGTCTCCGCCAATAAATATTCGTGCAGCAACCGCAAAATCGTCGCCACTTCCGCGGCCGGTCGTTGCCAGTTCGCGGAAGACAGCGCGAATAGCGATAGCGTATGAATCCCCATGCTAGGCGCCGCGCTGATGATCCCGCGCGCCGCGTCGGCCCCGGCGCGGTGACCTGCCGAGCGCGGCAGGCCCCTGGATGTCGCCCATCTTCCGTTGCCATCGGAAATGATGGCCACGTGAATTCCACGCTGGGGAGGCCGCACGATGCTGGCCGAATCAATCGAGGTTAAGGTGGTCATCGCGCACGCTCCCATGGATCTCGTCTACAAACTACTCTGTATCACAAAGTTACTAGCGCAAAAAATGGGGCTGCCAATTCAGCCCCTTAAAAACCCAGATTACCCTTCGCGCGTCGCCCGGATCAAAGCTTCCATGTGGTTCAGATAACGTTCCAGCGCTTTTTTCCCCGCTCCGGCCAGCCGGTATTCCGTTTTGGGCAAGCGTCCATCAAACGATTTCGAGCACACAATGTAGTTCGCTTCTTCCAGTTTCCGCGCGTGCACGCTCAAGTTTCCATCCGTAGTTTTCAGCAACGCCTTCAACTCGTTAAAGGTCAGCGAACGGTTCACCGCCAGCGCGCTTACGATCCCCAGACGAATACGCTCATGGATCAGCCGGTCCAGGTCCGGCGATACGGCTTCGCGAGTGTGTTCGCGCACCGCCGCAATCGCTTCACCGCGTTGCCGCCGCGTCACTTCTTTAACCGCTGCAGAGCTCTTAGCCATTCCGTTACCCTCCGTAGTGCCGCGCGATCCAGACGCCAAATGCGATTTGCACCACGCCAAATCCCCCCGCCATAAAAAAATCTCCCCACGCCGTTGGCGCAAATAAAGCGCATCCGCCCAGGGCCATCAGGCACAACCCCATTATCGGAACCACCCGCACAGAAAAAGCCCCGCCGGTGACCACCGCGGCCCCGTAGAGCAGCAGCCAGATCCCGGGCAACACGGCGAACGAGCCGGAGCTGTAAAACGCAAACGTCAGCAGCCCTCCGGCCATCACCGGAGGCGCGAAGCTGAAAAGAAATTTTCGTCCGGGCCCGGAAAAAAGTTTGGAGTTGGCGCGATGCGCTTTGGTTGCGGCCGCGGGCGCGGCGATGGCCACTGCGATAACCGCTTCCACCAGCCACACGCCAAACCACGCCCGCGGAGTGCTCTGCCGCGAGGCCACAGCGGCCGCAGCCAGCGCGGTAATTCCCATGGCCACGCCGCCCCATCCGGGCACGGCGGTAAACTCCGCCGCTGACTCCATCGTCTCGCGGATGTACCGCAGATGGTCCGCAGCTCGCGCATCAATAGGAATAGGACCGGGCCGGGGAGCCGGCGCAGAGCTGCTCTTCAGCATGAACAGGAAATTAGCAGAGCGAGGTAGGTCTGTCAAGTACTTTATAATATAAAGTTAGGTTCAACTATCGCTCCGTCGCGGGTACCGCCCTTTGATCGCATTCCAGCGAATCGCGAAAATATCCACGAACATCTTCACGCTGTCTCGCAGCATGCTCACTTTGGTGGCCGGGGAATGCCCCCAGCGCACCGGAATTTCAATGGATCGCAACCCGTGATGCCGCGCCAGATACAGCAATTCCGGATCGAAGCCGAATCCTTCGATGCGCTGCTGCTCAAAAATAATTCTGCAGCGCTCCCGCTGAAACGCTTTGAAGCCGCATTGCGTATCCACAAAAGGCAATCGCAGCATAACGCGCACGATTTTGTTGAAAATAATTCCCGCGAACTCCCGAAAAAGCGATTCGTGGGTGCTGATCAGGCTGCGATCCATCGCCCGCGAACCGATCGCCACATCGTAGCCATTTCTCAAAGCGCCGATGAGTTTCTCTGATTCCTCGATGGGCGCGGAAAGATCCGCGTCCGTGAACAGAACCATATCCCCGCGCGCTTCCAGCATCCCGTGACGCACGCTGTAACCTTTGCCGCGATTGGTTTCGTTGGCCAGCACCCGCAGCCCGGAAAGTTTCTGGCCAAACGCTTCCGCCACCGCCGCGGTGCGGTCTCGCGAGCCGTCATCCACCACCAATACTTCCGTGCGCAGGCCCAGCGTCGGCAAATATTCGGCGATGCGCTCCAGCGTAGCCGGTAATCGCAGCTCTTCGTTGTACGACGGAATTACGATGGAAAGGTCGGGGCGGTCCGCAGTCATTCCGTCGTGACCCTCGACACCGCCGCGGCGCTTTTCCGCTTCTCCAGCCCTTCGACGATCTCCGCCATCTGCGCGAGCGTGAAATCGCACTCGCTTTCGCTGTTGTAAAAGTGCGGAGAAATCCTCACGCCCGCTTTCGGCCGGTAGTCCACCAGAATATTTCGCGCCACCAACTCCTGGCACACGGCCGCTGCCTGCGGGCACTCCACCGACACAGTCCCCGCGCGCTCCTCCGGACGCTCCGGCGTATTCACTTTCCAGCCGCGCGCCTTGGCGCCCGCCAACAGCCGCGCGGTCATGCGCAGCGATTTCTCGCGAATCGCGTCCACGCCGACTTTATTAATAATGTCCAGGCCGGGCCCGCACGCGTACAGCGCCGGAATGTGCGGCGTTCCATTCAGAAATCCAAACGAGTCTTCTCGGCGGTCCACCGCTCCCGTTTCAAATCCGAAAGGACGCCGGTGCGCCAGCCATCCGGTAAGCGCCGGGCGCAGTTTCGCTCGCAAATCTTCGCGCACGTATAAATAGGCGACTCCCGGCCCGCCGCACAGCCATTTCAAGACCCCGCCCACCGCGAAGTCCACACCCAGCCCCCGCACGTCCAGCGGTATCGCCCCGGTGGCCTGAAAAACATCCAGCACCACGTGCGCGCCCACCTGGTGCGCTCGTTCAATGATCGCTCGCGCATTTACGATGTACGAGCTGCGAAACAACACTTGCGAAATCGGCACCAGCAACGTGTTCTCATCAATCGCCGCCAGGAATTTCTCAAGATCAATGCGCATGGGATCCGCGCTCTGTATCGTTTCGATGCGCGCACCCAGCCGCCTCTGCTCGTTGTAAAAATATTGCACCGAAGGAAATTCCTGCTCTGCCATCACGACTTTATTTCTCGGCCCGCGGTAATCAAAGCAGGAGCTGATGATCGCTTCCGTAATCGTCACGTTCTGATGTAGCGAAATTTCTCCTGCCGCTGCCCCGATCAGCGGCGCAATTTTGTCGCCCACACCGACAGCCATCTCCCACCAGCCCTCTTCCCACGCGCGGATTCCGCGCTGGCCCCAGGAGTCCGCATAGGCCCGCACGCTGTCGTACACCGCGCGCGGCATCGCGCCCAGCGAATTGCTGATCATGTAGGTGGAATTACTGAGAATCGGAAATTCGCCGCGCCATTCCAGCAGGTCATTCATGAGGGGGTTCCCAGTGCGTACGTTTTAGTCTTCGCGCGAACATCGTGCACCTAATCATCCCGCGCCAGGCTGCCCGTGGGCAAACGTTATATGCAGCATGATTTGCCCGCATGGCTATGCGCTCCTAACCCGGCCGCCACAAAAAGCGCTACGAGGTTTTGTGCGCCACGCGCACCCATACCACATAGAAGACCGTGATAATCGCAAGCCACGCCGGACCAGCCACCATGGTCACGCGAAATCCCGGCACCCACCATGTGGAAATCAGCACCGCCACCAGCGCCACAATTCCAAACAGAGAACTCCACGGCCCCTGCGGCGCCAGTCGCAAAACTTTTCTCCCGGCGCGCTCGTTGGCCCGGCGAAATGCTAGATGCGTCACCAGCGTCATGATCCAGATGAAGGGTCCTCCGAAAAATGCTACGCCAATCATAAAAACAAACGCGGTGGTTTCGAAAAATCGCGAAAGTATCAGCGCCACCACCAGGCCCGCGCCGGAAGTCATCACCGCCGCCACCGGCATTCCCCGTTTGCTCAGCTTTCCCAACGCCACCGGAGCGTACCCGCCGCGCGCCAGCGAAAAAAGCAGCCGCGCCGAGAAATACAAATTACACATCGCACTCGAAAGCGCCGCGGTCAGCACCACAAAATTCATCACATGGGCCGCTCCGGGGATTCCCACGGTTCGAAACACGCGAACAAACGTGCTTTCCCCCAGCCCGATTTCGTTCCACGGAACAATTCCCACCACAATCGCCAAGCCGCCCAGGTAAAAAAGCACCAGCACCGCCAAAGTCCGACGCAAAGCCCGTGGCACCGCCACCTTCGGATTCGCCGCCTCTCCAGCAGTCGATCCCACAATCTCCAGCCCCAGAAAGCTGAAAATCGCCATGGTTACGCCCAGTCCCACTCCGCTCCAGCCATGAGGAAAAAATCCTCCGTGCGCCGTGTAGTTTGCGAATCCGATCCGTGGAAATCCCACGCCGAAGATCAGCGCCGCTCCCAATATCAAAAACGCCACGATGGTCACCACTTTGATCATCGCGAACCAGTATTCAAAGCTGCCGAAACTTTTAATGCTGATGGTATTTACATACAGCAACGCCAGCGAAAATCCTGCTATCCACACCCACGACGGCGCCTCCGGCATCCAGTACTTGCAATAAATCGCCGCCGCCACCACTTCGCTGCCCACCACGAAAACCAGGCACAGCCAATACGTGTAGCGAATCGCAAACCCCGCCCACGGGTGCACATACATTTCCGCGTACAAGCCGAAGGATCCCGCCGCGGGATGCTCCGCAGCCATCTCCGCGAGCGCCCACATCACCGTCACGGTAATCAGTGCGCCCACCAGGAAACTCACCAGCACTGCTGGCCCCGCAAGCTTCACCGAAATCGCGCTGCCCAAAAATAAGCCCGTGCCAATCGTGCATCCCAGCCCGATCATCGCCACTTGTCGCGACGTCAAGCTGCGATGCAGTCCCGCTTCGCGATCCAGAGCAACGTCAGCCTTCACACCGCTGGCTGCTTCCTGCGGCGCTCCTTCAACATGTCGTGGTTCGTCATTCATGGAGCGGCATCGTAACAGACTCAGCGCCGCATTTATCATTCACCTGCGGAAACAAACGCGCTCCTGCGCTATCCATTTGGCTGCCTGAGCGT
>JBBRPU010000108.1:0-9491 GCA_038227545.1 Candidatus Acidiferrales bacterium | reverse complement strand
GAAAGTCTTTGGCGTCGTGATATGCAGGCAGCGCGGTGGCGCGAATCATGAAATCCGCCCAAATCGGGGCGTCAGCGGTGCCTCCGGTAAGGCCCAAGTCGCGGTTATCGTCGAAACCAATCCAGATAACACACACCAAACCGGAGGTGAAACCGGAAAACCAACCATCGCGCGAGGTGCCAGTCTTCCCAGCGGCAGGCAGCGTAAAGCCTTTGGCGCGCACGGCCGCTCCCGTGCCGCGATTGAGCACATCTTTCATCACGCTGGTGACGAGGTAGGCGACACGCGGGTCGAGCGCGGTGTGCGTTTGCGGCTCGATTTCTTCGAGTACTTTGCCGTCAGCGCCAACGACACGCGTGAGGAATTCCGGTTCGGCGCGCGTGCCGATATTGGCAAAGGTGGTGTAGCCGGCGGCCACGTCCACCGGAGTCATTTCGTAGGCACCGAGCGCCACTGCCGGAGTGGGCTGAATATTGTTTCCGAGCCCCATCTGGCGCGCGATCTGAACGACGCGGCCGTAGCCGATGAGCTCGGCAATTTTCACGGTGGCGACGTTCAGCGAATTCGTCAACGCTTCGCGAGCGGTGACCCGGCCCATGAATTTTTCGCCGTAGTTGTTGGGGGTGTAGTCCTTGCCGTCAAAGCTGAAGGTAGTGGGCTCGTCATCGAGCGTAGTGGCGGGCGTGACGATGGGCTGCACGTTGTCTACGGCGTTTTGAAAAGCGGCGGCATAAACGAAAGGCTTGAATACGGAACCGGGCTGGCGGTGAGCGAGAGCGTGGTTGAGCTGACTCTGGCCGTAATCGCGGCCGCCGATGACGGCTTTGATCTCTCCGGTTTTCGGGTCGAGCGCGACCAGCGCAACCTGCGCCTGCGGGATGGCTTCGGTAGTGCCCTTTTTGGCCTGCGCTTTGCGCCACTTGTCGTACTTTTTGGTCAGCAGCTTGTCCACATTTTTCATGCCAGCGTCTACCGCGGCGGCGGCGGCGCGCTGCAAAGCAGGATCCAGCGTGGTGTATACGCGAAAATTCTGGCTGACCAGTTCGGTCTCGGAATATCTCTGCAAGAGATGGTCTTTAACCATGTCCACGAAATATGGCGCTTCGCTGCCGGTCACCGAAGAGCGCACCAGCTTGATGGGCTCGCGCTTGGCATCCTGAATATCGGCTTCGGTGATGTATTTGTTCTCGAGCATTTGGGTGAGGACGCGGTCACGCGCCTGGCCCCCACGCTCGGGGTGGCGATCGGCGACGGAATAATAGTTGGGAGCGCGAATGATGCCGGCGAGGAAGGCGCACTCGGCGAGAGAAAGTTGGCGCATGTCTTTGCCGAAATAGGCGACGCTGGCTTCCGAAAAGCCGCGAATGCCGAAGCTGCCTCGATTGCCGAGATAAACTTCGTTGGCGTACAGCTCAAAGATGCGCTGCTTGGTGAAGCGCTGTTCGAGCTCGATGGCGACCATGGCCTCCGCGACTTTTCTGCGCCAGGTGCGTTCGTTGGAGAAAAAGAAAGTGCGCGCCACTTGCATGGTGATGGTGCTGGCGCCCTGGTAATGACTGCTCGTGTGGCGCATGTCGGCCCAGGCCGCGCCCATGATACGAACGAAGTCGAAGCCGCCGTGCTCGAGGAAGCGCTTGTCTTCGGCAGACATGATGGCGTGTACCAGCGTGGGGGGCAGGTCCTGGTAGAGCACCGGGCGGCGCTTTTCTCGCGCGCTGTCGAAGAGATTGGTAATCAGCTCCGGCTCGATTTCGGCGCTGCCCATATCCGAGCCGCCTGCGAGCGGACGAATGTTGCGAATGGTTTTGCCAGAGAACTGGATGGCCAGGCCGTTGGTGCCGGAAAAGTAAGAATATTTGGATGGGCGGATGTCCATGGTGCTGCCCTGCACGGTGAACTGCCCCATGGAGTTGTCATCGCGCTCGGGGCGGTAACCCACCTTGGTCAGGTAGGTGGTCATTTCTTCGACGGTCCATGCCTGTCCGGTGGCTATGTGTTGAGGAGCGGAAAAAAGTTGGGTGGTGTTCTGCAAAACCCGTCCGGAAAGGCGGGCGTCAATCATTTTCGAATACTTAATGTAGTAGTAGGTGTAGATGCCCGCAGTGGTGAGCACCACGGCGAAGACGATAGCCAAAAGCGTGAGGCCCAGAATGGAAGTGAAAAAGCCTTTTTGCAGGCGGATGCGCAATCGCTGGCTCCAATCCTTAAAGCTCATTGTCTCGCAAGCGCCTCTGGTTACAAAGACGACGGCGGCGCACAACTGCCGCGTACGGCACTTTATAAAGTGTGCCTTGATTCAGGCCGGTTGAAAATGGACATCTAGAGATTGAGACGATTTTAAGTCAGCGATTTGTTTTCGCTCGAGGGCGTGAAGTGCAGATCCACGTGATAGGAGAGCAAATCAATCGGGACGAGGTAATCAATGGCAATCTTTACCGTTTGCATGTTGGCGACAATTTTGATGTCTTCGCGCTTGGCGGGAATTTCCAGGTCCTGCATGACCTTCCAGACATTTTCGCGGATCTGCTCTTCGGTGTAGCGGTTCACAATGGCGAAGCGCGCCTGCTCCTGCATTTTGTCGGCTAACTGATATTCCGCGACGTAGGGCGGTACGAGCTTAACCGCGCAGTAAATTCCCAAAACGAGAATGACGAGCGTGAAGATAGCTTTGAATTTGCCTTCGCCGCGTTCGCTTCCTAGACCGCGCCGACGTGAGGCCGTCAATCCTCGGGGGTTGGGGTTGATACTCATGTTTCGAAATTAGCATCCGCCTGAATAAGTGTCTACCACGCTGGAAACAGGTGTTTCCGCAGAGGAACTGGCCTTTTGGCTTAATACGCGCGGGCGAAGATGGCGCGTTCGGCGGCGGGCTTGCCGCAATGCACGCAGGTGCCACCGTGCTCAGGCTTGTCATTGTCCTGGTCAATGGGGATGCATCGCATGGTGGCGCGGGCTTCCTCTTTGATTTTGGCTTCGCACTCGCTGTCGCCGCACCAGTGTGAAAAGGCAAAGCCGGTCTCGACGGCCTTCTTCAATTCGTCGTAGGTCTTGGCGTCGTGGGTACGCGACTTGCGAAATGCCAGCGCCTTGTCATGAATGGATTGCTGGATTTCGACGAGCAGCCCCTTGATGATATTGGGCAGGTCGGCAAGACTGGCGCTGATTTTCCCTTCCCTGCCGGGGCGGTCGCGACGCGCGAGAACGGCGGATTGCTTGGCGACGTCTTTAGGACCCAGTTCGACACTGAGGGGCACGCCGCGCATCTCCCAGTCGTTGAATTTCCAGCCGGGGCTGGGGCCTTCACGCTCATCGAGGGTTACGCGAATGCTGGCCTTGGCCAGCTCCAGTTTCAGATTGCGCGCTACGGCCATCACGCTGGCTTTTTCTTCGTCGGTCTTGCAGATCGGAACAATGACCACCTCATAGGGAGCCAGCTTGGGCGGGAGCACCAGACCCTGATCGTCGCCATGCACCATGATGATGGCGCCGATGAAGCGAGTGGAGAGCCCCCAGGAAGTGGTCCAGCAATGCTGCTGCTGGCCGTGCTGGTCGAGGTATTTGACTTCAAAGGCTTGCGCGAAATTCTGGCCGAGAAAATGTGAGGTGCCGGCCTGCAGGGCTTTGCCGTCGCCCATCATGGCTTCGATGGAATAGGTGTGATCGGCGCCGGCAAATTTTTCGGCGTCGGATTTTTTCCCTGGAATCACCGGAATAGCCGCATCGTTGACGGCGAAATCGGTATAGATGTCCAGCATCTGGCGGGTTTCGAATTCTGCTTCTTCGCGAGTGGCGTGGGCGGTGTGCCCTTCCTGCCAATAAAATTCCAGGGTGCGCAGAAAAAGTTTGGTGCGCAGCTCCCAGCGGACCACGCTGTTCCACTGGTTCATGAGCACCGGCAAATCGCGGTAAGACTGAATCCACTTGGCCCACATGTGCCCGATGATGGTTTCGGATGTTGGGCGAATGACCAAGGGCTCGGCAAGCTCCTCGCCGCCGCCGATGGTGACGACCGCCAGCTCCGGCGAGAAACCTTCCACGTGATGCTTTTCTTTATCTATGAAGCTGCGCGGAATGAGCATGGGGAACGCGACGTTCTGGTGGCCGGTGGCTTTGAAACGACGGTCGAGCGCCTGGGTGATGTTTTCCCAGAGCGCCCAGCCGTAGGGACGCACCACCATGCAGCCGCGCACCGGAGCATAATCGGCAAGCTGGGCTTTCAATACGAGCTGGTTGTACCACTCCGAGAAATCTTCTGCGCGGGTAGGGAGCTTTTCTTCAGCCATGCGGCGATTGACCTGTTCTCCTGCTCTGATGGGATGCGGAGCGGTGTAGTTATAAAAAAATCACGTTCAGTGACTACGAAGCGTAACCAAGGCGTTGCGCAGTGTCAACGCGACGGCGATGACGCGGTACGAAAAAACCCTGCGATGCTTGCAAGCCTGCGGTTGCGGCACTATGATTCTCTTCCGCAAGACAAGTGGTATTCGCGAGGGACTGCTGATGAAAACTTCTGCCTTCAAATTCACATTCATTATTCTGGTGGTCACGGCGTTCTCGTGCGCTGCCAACGCGCAGGACTGGGCGCAGGCGAAGCTGAAGCAATCTTCGCGACACCGTGAATGGGTGACGGTGAAGCATGACGGGCGCTCCGTGGAGACTTTTGTCGTGTATCCCGAGTCGAAAGACAAAAAGCCTGTGGTGGTGATCATCCACGAAATTTTCGGACTGAGCGACTGGGCGCAGAATCTGGCGGACGAAGTAGCCGAAGCAGGCTACATCGCTGTCGCTCCCGACTTGCTGTCAGGAATGGCGCCGGGCGGCGGCCGCACGCCGGATTTTTCAGGCGACAAGGTCACGGAAGCGGTGAGCCACCTGAATCCTGAGCAGGTCACGGCGGACCTGAACGCCGTCGCGGATTACGGACTGAAATTGCCGGCTTCGAACGGCAAACTGTATGTCGCGGGTTTCTGCTGGGGCGGCGGGCAGACGTTTCGGTTCGCGACAAACCGCGCGGACCTATCCGGGGCTTTTGTATTTTATGGACCGCCGCCGGATAAAGATGCCATGGCGCGCATCAAGGCGCCGGTGTATGGATTTTACGCCGGGAACGACCAGCGTATCGGCGCGACCATCCCCGACGCCATCGCGGGAATGAAGGCCGCTGGCAAAACTTACGAGCCAATTACGTACGACGGAGCGGGGCACGGTTTTATGCGCGCGGGGGAAGCCCCCGACGCGAAAGAACCCGATCGCAAAGCGCGCAACGATGCGTGGACCCGCTGGAAGAGCCTGCTGGCGAAGAACAGCTAGGGCCGCAGTCGCTTGCAATAGCGTTACATAGCGCGCTCGCTATTGAACCGATTTAAATCTTGACATTGTGCCGCTTCGGCGATACCTGTAGTCGTCCCCGCCCATTCCAAGTGCCAGTTCAGCCTGAACTGCGGAAATGAGTTCGTCATGATTTTTTCTCTTCCTGCCCGCACGCGTTTCGCGATCCGGTCATTTCTACTGGTAGTCACGGTCGTTGCGGCGATGCCAGCGTTTGCCGCCACCACGGCGTTTGTGCGCATAGACCAGCTTGGCTACGAAAGCGGAGCGCACAATCGCGCATACCTGATGTCCAAGACATCCGAGAGTGGTGCGATTTTCCGGGTAGTGACCGCCGGTGGCGAAATCGAGTTCTCCTCAAGCATTGGCGCGGCGGCGGGCACGTGGGGCGACTTCACCGTTTACCCGCTCGATTTCGTGGTGCACGAATGCGGTAAGTACACCATCGAGGTGACCGGGCCGGTCTCGGCGTCCTCCACAACCTTTCGCATAGACGCGCCGGCCAAACTTTATTCTGGGGCGTTGGCGAATGCGCTGAATTTTTATCGCAACGAACGCGATGGCGAGAATTTTATCAAGACACCATTACGCAGCGCTCCCGGCCATTTAAATGACGAGCATGCCGCCGTGTATTTGTCGCCGGCGTTTAACAGCGACGACCTGATTCTCGGCGCGCTGAAACCGACGGGCGTCTCGATGGATGCTTCGGGTGGCTGGTGGGACGCGGGCGACTATCTGAAATTTGTGCAGACGCACAGCTACACGGTGGCGCTGATGCTGGTAGGCATACGCGATTTCCCGGCGCAAATGGGATCGGCAGCAAACGGATCGGACTTTACCGCGGAAGCAAAATTCGGACTCGAATGGCTTTTGAAAATGTGGGATTCCTCTTCGCAAACGTTGTACTACCAGGTGGGAATAGGAACGGATTTCGCCAGCAGCCCCAATCTTTTGAGCGATCACGATTTGTGGCGGCTGCCGCAAGTGGATGACACCATCGGCGGCACCGATCCGTCGCTGCAGTATGTGCGCAACCGTCCCGTATTCGTGGCCGGACCGGCGGGCTCGAAAATCAGTCCTAATCTTGCGGGACGCATGGCGGCTTCTTTCGCTGGATGCTTTCAGGTGTATCGCAAATCGCATCCGGCGTTCGCGCAGAAATGCCTGGTGGCGGCCGAACAGATTTTTGATCTTGCGGACACCGCCCCTTCAGGAGACCTGGTGACGGTCGCGCCATTTGATTTTTACGGCGAAGACGAGTGGCGCGATGACCTGGAGCTGGGGGCCAGCGAACTATATTTTGCGTTGGCCACGCAGGATTGCCCGCTGCCGTCCAATCTAAGGACACCGATCCGATTTTCTATCTGCGCGTCGCAGCACACTGGGCGCATGCCTACATCACCGGGCCGAACGATGCCGGAGATACTCTGAATCTTTATGATGTAAGCGGGCTGGCGCACTTTGAACTGTTCCGCGCCATCGCCGACGCCGGGCGCCCCGCGAACCTGGAAGTGAAACAGGCCGACCTGGTGAATGATATGCGTAAGGAACTGGACAGCGCGACGGCTCTCGGGCAGGCCGATCCATTCGGTTTTGGATTTCCGTGGGACTCTTACGACAGCGCCACCCACGGGGCGGGACTCTCGGTGATGGCTCGTGAGTACTCGTTGCTTACGCAATCCGCGACATTCGATGCCTATTCACGAAGGTGGTCGGCGAATATTCTGGGTGCGAATGCCTGGGGCAGCTCGTTTATCGTGGGCGATGGGGATACGTTCCCGGATTGCATGCAGCATCAGGTGGCAAATATTGCGGGCTCTCTGGATGGCACGCCGCCAATACTTGCAGGCGCGCTGGTGGAAGGACCGAATTCGTTTGCTGCAACGGGAACACTGGATGGCATGCGCCAATGCCCGGCAGGAGGCGGCGACCGTTTTAAGCAATTCAACGGGAACGGGGCGATCTACAAGGATCGGGTGCAATCGTACAGCACCGTGGAACCTGCCATTGACCTTACCGCGGCGTCGTTTCTGATGTTCGCGTGGCGATCCGCGGGGGCTCCGGCAGTCTTCCTGCCTTCCGAGGACATGACGCCCGCGCTGGACCGCGCCAACGTTAGTAAGGCGAATCCGAAGTGGCCGCCTCGCCGAGGGGCGGCACGGGAATCGCACAGGGCCACTGCCGTCCTTCGGTAACGCAGTACTGCGGTGAGACTCGGTTCATAGACCGGCATGGCCAGGATGTCCTCGAGACGGGGATGGGTTTCGCGTTGAAATGATTGGAATTATCCAACAGGCGCGGAAACCGGCCGTCCTAATCTTTCTTCCTTTCTTAGTACCGACGTACTACGATGTTTTTAGCAGGCACTACTTTCAGGCGGGTACGGCTCCGCTATGGGTTTTTTTTGGGAGCCGGCGCACAATCTCTCTTGTAGCTAGAGTTTTTATCGGAGAGGTAGCCCAGCCATGGCGACCAGCCAGGATGTTCTAGTGAAGAAATCTACCGGGGTGTTCTCACGCCCTTCCGGCCCAGAGCGCCGCGGCAGCCGCCGCTGCAAAATCACGCAACTGATGCGCATACGTCCTTCGGATCCCGAGAAGCAGCCCTTTGAGGATTTGCGCGGCACAGTGAGCGTCTCGCGCACGGGCATCTATTTCCACACCACCGAGCCGCACTACGAGATCGGGATGCGCCTGTTCGTGACCATGCCTTATTCGTACAATCCATCGTCCATGAGCCGCGAATATCTGGCGGAAGTGGTGCGCAAGGATGCGCTGCCGAATGGGATGACGGGCATCGGCTTCAAGACGCTGCTGGAAATGAGCGAGCAGCCGAGCTACACGTTTGGGCTGGGCAACCAGCGCCGCTGAAATTTTTAGTCTCAAGTGAAACAGGGCATGCCCTTCAATGGGAATGCCCTGTTTTTATTTTTATCGGAGTGAGATTGACGAGGCTGGCGCTCAGGGCTGACCCAGCATACCCAGCGTGCGGTGCCGCAAGATTCCCAACTGGCGATTGAGCGGATGAGTGCGCCCCAGAAAGCGCAAGACCGGGCTGCGACGCGGCAGGAGTTTATTCATGGCGATCGTCAAACGAATGTCGCGGCGAGCAAATTTCAATCCGGCCTGCAGTGCTTCCACCGCTTCGTCGCGGCGGCCGGCGGTTTTGTAGACATCGGCGAGATTCAGATACAGCTGAGCCTGGTTACGCTTCATGCGCACGGCGGAATCACATAGCGATTCGGCTTCGCCCCATTTTTTTTCTGAGCGGGCCAGAACCACGCCGAGATAGGACATGTAGTAGGGATTATTTTTGTCCAGATCCACGGCGCGGCGCATGTGCGGCAGCGCGCGATCGGCGTAATTGTCGCGCAAAAGATTTAGACCGGTCTTGAACTCGCGGAACGCTTCGGTGTCTGTCATAGATTCACCTCGTTAGATCATTTAGGGATTGCTGCGTGATTTCATGGGACTTTGGCATATGCAAACGGTGTCGCGCTGAAAGAATCCAGCCCTCCACGGAGTGCGATAGGAAAAAGTCTGAGAAGTCTGAGCGCGGATGAACAGCCGTGAGAGGGTGATGAGGCCGAGCAGCGTTGCGTAACGGTTCCCATTCGATTCGGTGTCAGGTTAGCGAGAGAGATGTGTGGCGGCTACTGGCCGAAGGGCCAGTCTTGGGACAGCCGAACTAATTTGTTGCCGCCGTACGAAGTGGCGGGGCACTTTGCTCGGATTTCGGGCAAGGCTGCCCGCTTGAGGCCCGCACGATATGACAGTAGAAAGTTCGAAGGTCAGTAAGACTAAGTGCTGACCGCTTCCCTGCTGCCGGAGCGACTGGTCAAGCGCGCAGCGTAAATGGGAAAGCGTTCCGCTAGCGTGGCTACTTCTTTGCGGACGCGTTGCTCCGTTTGCGCATCGCCTAAATGCTCGAGAACGTCGGCGACCCAGTTGCCGACCTGTTCCATTTCCGGTTCACGCAGGCCGCGGGTGGTGACGGAGGGACTGCCCAGGCGGATTCCTCCACCTTTCATGGGCGACAAGGGATCGAAGGGGATGGAATTTTTATTTACGGTGATGCCGGCGCGATCGAGGGCTTTTTCGGCGTCCGTTCCGGTGATCCCGCGGGGATGGACTTCCACAAGAAACAAATGATTGTCGGTGCCG
>JBBRPU010000107.1:0-9542 GCA_038227545.1 Candidatus Acidiferrales bacterium | reverse complement strand
TCCCGCCCACCAGCGCCAGCGTCGCGCACAAGAACAACAACGCCCGCAACCACGCCGGCTTCACATACGCCGCCACAAACGATGCTGCCAGCCCCACCAGCCCCGTATACATCAGCGCCCTCAGTACCACCGTTCCAGCGATGGAGGCCGCCGGAAGCGTGGCGTCAAAGTCGCCGCCGAAGGACGCTTCCGTTACTCTGTGAACAGTCGGCCAATGCGCAGCGGCCAAGGCCGCCAGCCTGCTCACACCTACCAATGCCGCAGTCCCGCCCACGCCGATCCACAGCGCGTCCCGATAATACGCAGCCGGCATCCCGCTCCAGCCCGGTAGCCGCCCCTCTCCAAACGCGCGCCGCGCAAAAAACCATGCCATGCCAAAAAGCAGCACGATGCCCGAGAAATACACCACCCCGCCAAGCACCGCGCCGATACCCACTCCCGCCAGCATGGTTTTGAACGGAACCGCTGTCGGGTAGCCATTCAGAAAGCTCGCCACACGGTTTCCAAGTGCAAAAATAAGGATGTATCCCGCCAGACCCCACAGCCCCCACCCACCAAAGCGTCTCCATGGGACCGCCTGCGCATCTTCCGAACGCAGGTTCTTCAAAAAAACGATCAACGCCGTGATCAGCACTCCGCCAAAAACCAGAATAGGCAGCACCATAGACACCAGCACGCGCGGCAGCGTCAACTCCTCGCGCGGTCGCCGCCAGTCATCCGGAATTTTGATGTACGCGCGATAGTTCGCTACTTCATCTCCCAGAATCTGGAGTTCCAGCCGCTCGTGCGCGCCGGATGTTGCATTTGTTTTTTCCACCACCGCTGCATCCATCGCCTGGTTCTGTTGCCACGTCAGCGTGTGATCCACGCGGTGCGGCCGCTTGTCGGATTTGGACTCGGTCAACGACCACTGCGCCACATCCACATGCTTTTCATTGCGCAGAAATTCTTCTCCACGCGCTACCGCTTGTTCTTTCGTCAGCGAAGCTCCCGCCGCATCCTCAGCGAGTACGTGGTGCAACGAATGCACCGCACCATCCGGCCGCAGCACCACAACGTATTCTTCGGGCTCGCGGTCGCGAAAATACCGCGCCGTCCACAGCGCTCCGGGCACTTCCTGGCCATAAATTTCATTGGCGCGCTCCAGACCCACCCGTTCCCGCAGGAATTCGTTAGTCACCCCATCCGTAACATTTGTCAGCAGCACCGCGCGATGATACGAGCCGGGATCTACGCCGCGCCGCCGCAGCACCTCGTCAGCGCGGGCTTGAACGCTGTGTTTGTCTACCGAAAGTTTCAGATAATCGCCGATGGCTGGCTGCTTCACCAGCCACGCCAGAAGTCCGCCGAGCAGTACACAAACCGCCAGGACTCCAGCGATGCTCGCTTTCTGCGTCTCGTAACTGCGCGCTGCCACTGCCGGCGCATATTCAGCAGATTCTTCGCGTGCGAACGTGACCTCCGGCGCCGGAACCGCGTTATTAAGCAGGTCGTCCACCGGCGCAAAGTATCCCCGCCGCAGGTAAGCAATCCCGGAAAAAACCAGCGGCGCCAGCGCCGCCGCGCCCACGACCACTCCAGAGATCTTGAAGTACAGATTGTTCGATCGCACCAGCAGCAAACCCACCAGTGATGCGTCCACCGTGTAGTGCCAGATCAGCGTAGCCAAAATTCCGTAGCGCAGCATGACCACGCCCGCTACGATGCCAATGATTCCCACTTCGATTCCGCGCGTATACGCCGGTTCTTGCGGGTACGCGCTGTGCAGAAAGCTCCAGCAAAATGCCGGCACAATAACTGCAAGCACACGCGATTTCGTTAACCGTTCGAAAAATGGAATCGCGAAAAGTCGAAACAGAAATTCTTCGCTCGTTGCCGCCATCAGGCCAATAGCTATGCCCGCGATCCACGGCACCGAAGTGTTAACCGCATCCGAATAATTGATGTCTTGCGGAGCCCAGATGCCGACCTTGCTTCCGAACATGTAAAATGCCACGATGAATCCAATATGCGCGGCTGCCAGCGACAATCCCACCACTGCGGCAGAAAAAAATTCTTGGGACTGTAGACCCCGCCACGTAAACGTTTTGTTCAGCCGCAGCCGGGTTGGCTGCGTGGCCCGATATAGTGCCTCGCCACCCGGCATGACCAGCGTCACCGTCAAAGCTGTGCCCACCGCCATCAGCAGCGCGCCCAGGATTTGCAGCATTACGAAACTTCCGTAAGAAACGTGCGTGTCATAGTTCGCGCGCGTTGACTGCCACTGGTTAAGCTGCATAAAAAAGAACAGCACCGCGACCAGCGCGCCCAGTTTTATCGCGCCCATCCAATCCGCCTGCCCTTTGCGCCACAGCGATATCCCCAGCCATATCGCGCTGCCCATCAGCAGGATGTACGGAATAATCGCGATTTGGTTGTAGAGAAGATTTGTAGAGCGCAATTGCTTGTAGCCGCGCGTCCACGTTTCCGGCACTTTCAAATATTCTTCGCTGTTCCCGACTTTGTCGCCCTGCAGCTCCACGTTCAGCCGGTACGGCGCGTCCTTCGCGCGGAATCCGCGTTTCTCCCACGTGAACGACCAGTCCGCCCGGTTGGGCCGCTTCGTGGAATTGCTTTCTTCCGGCAGCAGTTCCCAGCCGGACTTGATTCCTAATTTCGCATCCAGAAAAGTTTCCGCCGCGTTTTGCGCCGCCGCCCGGTCCAGCGTCGCTCCCGCTCGCGCCTCTTCCACTTTGTGCTCGTAACCAACGACCTCTCCCGCCGGATTTATCCGCACGCGAAATTCTTCTTCCTGCTGCGGCTTGAAAAACCGCACATCCCAGTACCAGATATTCAGTTCCGAAGACATCAGGCGATTCGCTTCCGCCAGTCCCACTTCGCGTTCCAGGTAAGTTTTCGCCTCGTCGTCCACGTTGAAAACAATGGCGGATTGATAGCTGCTCGGATCCTCGCCCATGCCCGCCACAAATTGTTTCGCGCGCGAGAGCGCCTCTCCGCGCGACACCTTGAAATTCACCGACGCTTCCGGAAACGCCCGAAAATAATATTTGTACGCAAACAGCGCGCCCACAATTCCTGCCACCACCCACAGCACCAGCGCGCGTTTGTTCGCAGACGTCAATCGGTCAGTTGCCACTTACCCTCCACAGGAAAAATACGCGGGACTGCCAGCGCACAGGCCCTTCTTCTTATTGACGCGGCAGAAGCAGTTACCGCGCGGCACACTCACTCTAGAATACGTACAAAGTAGCCACAAGTTTCGACCCTACAGTAGCTTACCTGCGGTCCGCTGTACTCAAAATGGTATAAAGGTGGAGATGTTCTGCTGCACTTGCGCAAATAAGAGGACCGAGCGGTACCTGGCGGCCATAAGCGGAACAATTTTTCCTCCGTGCCCACGCAAACTCTAGCCACCGAAGTCCGCATGATCAAGGGCGTTGGCCCGCAGCGCGCCGAGCTGCTCGCCAAGCGTGGCATCCACACGCTCGAAGACTTGCTTCACTACTTGCCGTTTCGCTACGAAGATCGCATCCACTTTTCTAATATAAAAGACATTCAGCCCAACGGCGTCTACACCATTCGCGTGCAGGTAATGAGCGGCCAGGCCGTTCGCACCATGCGTGGACGCGACGCCGTTTTCCACATGCTTGTGCGCGACGCTTCCGGCCAGCTCCCTTGCAAATTTTTTCACGGCGGCTATCTCGAAGGCCGCCTCAAGCCCGGCCAATCGCTGATCCTTCACGGCAAAGCCGAAGTGGACAAGCTTCGTCCCGCGCGCATCGAAATGGTAAATCCCCAGATGGAATTGACCGGCGACACCATGGACTCCACCGAAGTTGGCCGCATCGTTCCAATTTACGAAGCCATCGGCACCTTCGGATCGCGCGCCATTCGCCGCGCCATTTACGCCGCGCTCGACTTAATAGATCCGCACATCTCCGACGTTTTGCCCGCGGAGCTGCGAGCGCGCCTCGCCTATCCCTCCCGCCGCGAAGCCCTCATCCACACGCATTTTCCTCCGCCCGGCGAATCCATAGACGCGCTCAACACGTTTCGTTCTCCCGCGCAGCAGCGTCTTATCTTCGAAGAATTTTTTCTCTACCAGCTGAGCCTGGGCCTCGATCGCAAAACCGCGCGAAAGGAAGATGCCATCGCGTTTCGTCTTCGCGAAGACAACATCCGCGAAGCGCTCAAGCGCATCCTGCCGTTCAAGCCCACCGCCGCGCAGAAACGCGTGTTGGCCGAAATCGCCGCCGATCTCGAAAAGCCTGCCCCCATGAACCGCCTCCTGCAAGGCGACGTGGGCAGCGGAAAAACCATCGTCGCTCTTCAGGCCGCCGTCATCGCCATCGAAAACGGCTTGCAGGCCGCGCTCATGGCCCCTACCGAAATTCTCGCTGTACAGCACTACCTTGCCGCCAAAAGAATTCTCGCTCCGGCCGGATACCGCGTCGAGTTGCTGATCAGCGGCCTAAAATTTCGCGATAAAACCGCCGTACTCGAAAGCATTCGTTCCGGCGAAGCCAAGCTCGTCATTGGCACGCACGCCCTGATAGAAGACAAAGTGGAATTCGCCCGCCTCGGTTTCGTCGCGGTAGACGAGCAACATCGCTTCGGCGTCCTGCAGCGCAAGCGCCTCATGGATAAATCTCTCGTGCACGGTCACGCCCCGCACGTGCTCGTGCTCACCGCCACGCCCATCCCGCGCACGCTTTCGCTTACGCTCTACGGCGATATGGATGTTTCCGTCATCGATGAGTTGCCGCCCGGCCGCACGCCCATAGAAACACGCATGACCACGCAGCAGCATCTGCCCGGCGTCTGGGAATTTGTCCGCCGCGAAGTTAACGCCGGTCATCAGGCCTACATCGTCTATCCCGTGATCGAAGAATCGAAGCTCGAGCTGAAAGCCGCCATTGAGGAATTCGAACGTCTCTCGCATGAAGTATTTTCGAAATTAAAATTGGGCTTGCTTCACGGCCGCCTCACCAGCGAAGAAAAAGAAACCGTCATGCAGCTCTTCCGTAAAAACGAAGTGCAAATCCTCGTCGCCACCACTGTCGTGGAAGTCGGCGTGGACGTCCCCAACGCCACCGTCATGGTCATCGAACACGCCGAGCGCTTCGGCCTCTCGCAGCTTCACCAGCTCCGCGGCCGTATCGGTCGCGGCGCGGCGAAATCCCACTGCATCCTCATGGCTCCGCCATACATGACCGAAGAAGCCCGCGCGCGCCTCGAAACTATGGTGCGCACCGCCAATGGATTCGAAATCGCCGAGACCGATTTGCTCCTTCGTGGCCCGGGAGAACTTTTCGGCACCCGCCAGTCCGGTGACATGGGCTTCCACATCGCCAATCCGCTGCGCGACAAGGAATTGCTGGAGCTGGCCCGCCGCGAAGCCTTCGCCCTCGCCGACGATCCCGATCGCGTCGCTGAACTCAAAAATGTTCTGCGCTCTTTGCCGGAGCATTGGCAAAAGCGCTATCACCTCGCGCGTATCGGCTGAAATTTTGCCAGGGAAGCCATAAACCATGCGCGTAATCGCCGGAACCTACCGCAGCCGCATCCTCAAAAGCCTCAAAGGACTCGCGCTGCGTCCCACCAGTGATCGCTTGCGCGAAACTCTTTTCAACGTTCTGGCCTCAGGAATTTCAGAATCGCGCTTCCTCGATGTCTTCGCCGGCACCGGAGCCGTCGGAATCGAAGCTCTCAGCCGCGGTGCCACGCAGGCCACCTTCATCGAAAATCACGCGCCCAGCGCCGCGCTGATTCGCAAGAATCTGTCGTCCTTGACAATCACTTCCGGCGCCACCGTAATTTGCGCCGACGCCGTCAAAGGCCTCGAATCGCTGTCCCCCAGAATTACCGCCGCCGAGTCCGAAGCCAACTCCGTCCAGTACGACTACATTTTTGTTGATCCGCCCTGGGCCGCAACCGAGGATTACTCGCGCGTCATGAGCTATCTCGCTGCGTCAAAAATTCTTGCCCCTGGCGGCATCGTCATCGTCGAGCATCGCAAATCCTTTAACCTTGCCGAAACCTTCGCCACTTTGAAACGCGTTCGCCTTCTGCGCCAGGGCGACGCCGCCCTGAGCTTCTATCGTCACGAAACCCCAGCGCAAAATGAAATGTCCGTCACGGAAAACCCTTGAACCGCTCCAACCATCTATCTCCGCATGGTGCGAGCAGGGAATTGTTAAACGCCTTTCGCCCCATCGGGGAATTCAGTAACCAACGCCCAGCACGCTATAATTGAGACCGCATGTCCTTTGGCCAAGCCAGCAAACCATTAAACCTTTTCGGACAGCAGCCCGCGCGCCCACCGCGTGTCGCCGCGCGCGCCATACGTGGCCCCCAACTCGATATTCGGTGGGGCAGCTTTCACCAGAGTTTCGGCAGCAGCATTCACGCGCTGCTCGCTGGTCCCTCCGCCTCCAAAAAGTTTCTCAACGGCGAATTTTTCAGAGATTGCTGGATCGAGGGCCGTCTCCCCCGCGCCGCGGTCGTCGCCGCCGCACTCTGGCACGTATTATTTCTCGTCATTCCCTGGCCACAAATGCCCGCCCACCCGCGCAAAAATCCCGCGCTTGAAAATTTCCAGCTCTCCTGGTCCGGCCCCATCAACGATTTGCCGCCCCTGAAAATTTCCGCTCCGGCTCTCGCCGCTCCAAGTCCCCTAGGCGACGCTGCCAAACCCATAGCTAGTGAAGGCGCCGACGCGTTTCATCCGCGCCAGCGCATTTTTACCGATCCCGCCGTGCCTACTCATCCGCGGCAAACGCTGATCAATACCGCCGCCCCCGCGGCTCCTCCAAAAATTCTGCCGAATTTGCCCAACATCGTCTTGTTGCAGCAAAATTCCGCCCCGGCGAAGCCGCGCATGGAAATCAGCGAGCAATCGCTCGCGCAGCTGCATCCACGTGAGCGTCGCGCAGCGGCCGCCAAAGCAACTCCAGCGCCGGATGTCTCGACAGCCGATGGCCCTCCCGCGGACATCACATTGACGCCGTCCGCCAACGCGCCTTTGCGCCCGAAACTCGAACTCAACGCCGGCTCGGCTCCCCGGCTCGTTCGTGAACGCTCGCAATCCGGTGACAACGGCCCCGCGCCCGAGCTCGCCAACCAGAATTCCAGCGCCAACGCCTCCACTCTCATCGCGCTCTCTGCCAATCCTGGCCCAGTCGCTCCCGCCGCGCCGCCGCAAGGAAACCTCGCCGCGCGTGTTGCGATTTCTCCTGAAGGCAAACAGCCGGGCGTTCCCGGCGGCAACGCCGCGCCTGCGACAAACACAAATGGTGGCATCGACGGCGCGCCAGAAAGTCACGGTGGCGCAAACACCGGCAGCGCGGCAGGGAAGAGCTCCACCACCGCGATCAGCATCAGTGGCGGAAACCCCACGCCAAAAAGCATGTCCGGTTTAGGCGGCAATCCTCAGCCAAAGCAGGACGCTTCGCCCCGCGGTTTCAGCTCTAAAATTGATCCACGCACGCGTATCGCCGACGCTCCCGATCGCACCGGCCCGCCAAATTTTGCCGCGCTGCCGCCCGGTGCCAAACCCGAGCAGGTCTTCGCCTCAAAAAAGATTTACACCCTGCTCGTCAACATGCCCAATCTCAACAGCGCCACCGGCAGCTGGATTCTGAATTTCTCCGAGCTCCGTTCTTCCAGTTCCGCGCCGCGCGTCACCTCCAACGATCTCGCCGCGCCCACTCCGCTGAAGAAGAGCGATCCCAAATATCCGCCCACGCTCATCAACGAACATGTCGAAGGCGAAGTCGTGCTCTACGCGGTGATCCGCGCCGACGGCTCTGTGGACAGCGTCGAACTTGTCAGCGGTCTCGACGAGCAACTCGACAACAACGCCATGTCCGCGCTAACTCAGTGGAAGTTCCATCCCGCCTCGCGCCAGGGCACACCCGTAGACCTCGAGGCCATCGTGCACATCCCCTTCCACGCCCCCGCGAATCGCTGACTTCGTCTTAGAAAAGAATCTAGGCTGTAACCACGGCAATCAACTTATCAATATCGCGATCCGTGTTAAACACGTGCGGCGACACCCGCAAATTTCCTTCCCGCAAACTCACAAAAACATTCTCCGCCACCAACTTCTTATAAAGCTCCGCAGTCTTCTCTGGGGTCCGCGCCGAAAAACACGCATAAGGTCCGCGCCGCGCCGCATTCAGCGGACTAGCCGGTACGCACCTATCTTTCGGCAAGCGTTCGAACATCATTTCAATCAATGCGCGATTGTGCGCCGCCACCGTCTCCGGTTTCATGCGCAACACAAATTCCAGCGACACCGCCATCGCCGATAAATTGAAATAACTCGCTGTCTCCGCGGAATCCCACCGCCGCGCGCCCGCCGCCACCTTCGGGTGGCTAAAAACTAAAGATCCGAAGTGATTCGCGCCTTCCGCCGCCGTCCAGTAAAACGGCCCGGGCCGCATCTTGGCCGTATGCTCGCTCTTGGCCCAGAAAAATCCCGTTCCATAAGGGCTCAACAGCCATTTGTATCCCGCGCATACAATAAAATCCGCGCCTAGGTCCGCAACCTTCATCGGGATGCCCCCGCAGCACTGACTGGCGTCCAGCAGCAGCAGCGTCCCCTGTGCGTGGCAGGCTGCCGCCAATTTCGCCGCATCAATCATCGAGCCGTCATCAAATCGCGTCAGGCTCACCGACACCAGCCGCGTCTTCGGCGTCAACGCGGCAATCAAATCCTCCGCGGTGATGAATCGGTCGCTGGGCGCCACAACTTTTAGTGTCAGCCCTTCGCGTTCTTCCATCGGTCTCCAGGTCGTGTACTCCAGCGGAAACTCGCCTTTTGCAGTGATGACCTCGTCGCCCGCCTTCCACGACAGCCCGTAAGCCACTGCCGCCATCCCCGTGCTCGCCCCAGTAGTCAGTGCAATTTCATCCGCCTTTGCGCCAATAAGTTCCGCAATGGACGCGCGAATGCGATTCGGCACATCGAAATATGCTTCGTCCGGCACACGCTGCGGAAATTTCTTCCACTCCATCGCTGCCTGCGCGGCCTTCAACGAAACCTTCGGCATCGGCCCATTGCCCGCCACGTTCAGGTACGTCGCGTTTTCAAACTCAAACCATTCGTCGCGCCAATTCGTCTGCGCAATTCCAGCTGTCGCCGTTGCCATGCATGCCTCCAAGTAGCTCAATACCTGCAAGCTGATAAATCAAGTTAATGAATAACGTTGCGATTAGAAACCGGGAATATCAACATCCAATTTGGGCAGTCGCACCCTTAGCAAAGGCCTTCGCCATAACAGTAAAGCGTGTCATTCCGACCGGAGCGAGCCGACGCTTTTGCCTTTCTCCTTCGCTCTGGTTTACCCCCGTGGGGGCGAAGGAGTCGGCTTGCGCAGTGGAGGAACCTCTCTTCGATTTAACCGCGGAGCCACCAACTCCTGCCGCAACTCCTGAGTGTGTTGCCGAAAGTCGTATCAGAAGTGCGCCCGCAACTCCCGAAACGCCGGCAAAATTACCAATTTCCCCGTCCCCGCCAGCACCGGCTCATGCTCCAG
>JBBRPU010000106.1:0-9592 GCA_038227545.1 Candidatus Acidiferrales bacterium | reverse complement strand
GTGAACCACGGTGTAGGGAGGGGTGGCCCACCAGATGGGCGTGGCGATGGAACAAATCATCAACTCGATCCAAATACCTGCGAGCGAAATGATGAGGCGCTGATAGCGGGAGCCGGTGACCATGCCCTCGGTAGTGTCGGTATAGAAAGCGGGAGTTAGGTAGATCAAGGAAAAACCCATGGCAGGTACGCGGCCGCCGTAGTGTTTGCAAGCGTGAGCATGGGCGCCCTCGTGGGCGGCGACGACGAACAGACCGAGGGCGTACAGGACGGCGATATCGGTCCAGGTCTTGTGAGAAAAACTGTAGAAGGCCGAAGTGTCGCGGCCGATTTCCGACCAGTGAGTAATGGTCAAACCGACGGTGAAAGCGAAGCCGCAGAGGGTGAGCAGGGTGAACCATGGGGTGTAAACCCAACCGGTGCATTTATAGAGCCAGGTGAGAAACTTATCCGGATTGAAAGCCGGAAAAGTGATCATGGAGATATCGGCGTAGCGGCTTTTGGCTTTGATCTTTTTTTGGCGCGTGGCCTTGGTCTGTTGGAGCAGCAGGATATTTTTTTCCTGAGAAGTTTTGTACCAGAAGTCGCCTCCTTCGAGCATGGCGGCGAATTCGCGCACCTCTTCTTCGCTGTATTCCAGGCCGCTTTGTTGCGAAATAAGCGCGGCGATTTCGGCATACGAGCGCTGGCCGTCGAAAAGCTGGATCAGCTCCCAATTCTGCGGCAGAAATTTGTACATCAATTCCGCGCTGGGGACGTACACGCGGATCATCGGCTTTCCGTCTTCGAGATGTTCCTTGAAAGTGCAATCCGGATCCACTCGGGGATAGCGTTGCGCAAGAGTGCGAGCGGGAATTTCGGGGAGAGCGACGTTCAGCGCTTCGGTGATATTCATCGGGGCATGGGCACGCGCGAGCTGGCGGTCATTCCAGGGCGCAAGGAGCCGCGTGAGCCGGTTAGCTCCGCCAGAACATCAAACGTTCCGCTGGAGGGATCTATCACGGAATTCACCTCTTTGATTTTCGCTGGGTGATTTTCCTGCGGCGCATTGGTGGAGGATACTTCTAACTCCTGGCCAATCCTTACATGGCCCATGAATTTTTCCGGCAACGTAAACCTGAACAGCAGCGGAGACTCGGCGGTCACCCAGAAAAGTTTGTCACCCCGAGCGACGCTCTGGCCCTCGCGCGCGTATCGCCGCGCCACCAGGCAATCGAACGGAGCAGTGATTCTGGTTTTCTCCAGCTCAAGTTCCAGCGAGCGCTCTTCATGATGAGCGGTATTCAGCATTTCGCTGACGCGTTTGATATCCCATTGCTGGGACTCTGCTTTGAACTTGGCGTGTTGCAGCTGATCCTGAGGAATGAGTCCTTCATCCCACAATCGTTGAGCGCGAACAAAGTCCGCTTTGATTACTTCCGCTTCCGCCTGCCAGTTCTTTAGATCGTTTTCGATGCCGCGCGATTTGGCGCGCCCGGCTTCCAGATTGGCGGTAATTTGCCGGTCATCCAGTTGCGCAAGCAAAGCGCCGGCTTTCACCCGGGCGCCCGCATCGGTTTTTATTTTTGCCAAAGTACCGTCGCGCTGAGCGGTAACTTCCACCTGGTGCTCGACAATCAGCGGACCAGACACGTTTACAAAATCATCTTTCTCAGTTGCGGCGTTTTGTGTGGCCGGAGCAGCAGCGAGCGTTGCAGGTTGTGCTGGCACGGAATTTTTAGTCGTCGCCGGAGCCGCCATCGTTTCCTCTTTACTGTTTTCACCACACCCGCTCACGGTGGCCAGAACAGCCAGCAGAGCTGCAATCCACGCCTTCCGCATTGTTATTCTCCAGCCCATCCCTACCAGCCGAACCAGGACCACAATTTAGAATATGTCCAGAGAACCGGACGCCGAAACAAAACGTACCCCGCCGGATACCACCCAACCGTCACTTTACCCCGACCTTCCATTCCGGCACGGAGCTCGCCGCCGGGGTTTTCCAGGGCGACGCGCGCGAAAAATACGCGGTCCTCGTGCTGCATCTCGGCTTTGGGACTGACTACAGCGACGCGGCCACGAAATGTTTTTGTCGCGTAGCTGTTTAACTTCATCACGGCTGCGAGTCCGGGCTTCAGGAGGCCCGCATCCACGTCGTCTATGGCCACATCCACAACCGTCTGGGAACTATCCATGACTTCAGCAAAACTTTCGCCATGCTGCAAGCGCCGGCCGGCAGCATTTTCAATGTGCGGAGTGGCAATCACCCCATCCATCGGTGAGCGCAACTGCGTGCGATCCAATAACTCTTTGGCGCGATCAACCTCCGACTTCCAGTAATCCGCTTGCACACGCTGCACTCCCGCTTCACCGGTGTCGTTGCCGGCGAGTGAGTGGTTCACCTGCAAAATGGAGGTTTGGTATTTGGCTTCCGCTTCGGCAAGAGCGGAGCGGTAGTCCCACGCTTCCATGTCGGCCAGCACCTGACCGCGCGTGACCCGTTCGCCTTCGTGGACATAAACTTTTCCAACCACGCCTTCGATCTCCGGCTGCACCTGCGCGCGATGCGCGGGCGCCACCACCGCATCGCCGTCAACCCGCAGCGGCAAAGGGAAAATACCCAGAAAAATTAGCGCCGCGGTGGTCAGCGCGATAATCATGCCGCGGCGCTTTTTTTCCATGGCCATGAATTTTCGTTTTCGCTCCAGCACCGGCTCGAGCACAGAGATGAAGGGCACTTCCTTATACATTTGCGCGTTGCGCAAAGCGACGGTGGCCTGGCCGGCAAGAACGGCCAGAATCTCGATGTGGGCTTGCGAAAGAAAATCGGGATCAGTGCTTTCCAGACTAAGGATACCCACGCGGCCGGTGTCGTCGCTAAGTGGCATGGCGTAAAAGGCCCGGCGCCCGGTCTCGTTAAAATATCTTTCAAACTTCGCGCGGGTCTCTTCGCGCTCGGCATCCACTTCTTCGCCGACCTGCCGCACGTGAATCACTTCTTCGGAGAGCGCCGCCCATTGCAGAATTTCATTCAGCGGAGCGATGTCCGGGGCGTCGGTATTTACTTGCGTGAGGCCGCTCACGGCGCTGAGCTTGAATCTTCCGCGCCGCTCCAGGGCAATGGCGGCACGATCGTAAGGAATCACCGCCTGCGGCGCGTTGACGATGGTCTGCAGCATGCGTTCCAGATTCAGCGTGGAAGTAATCTCGTGACTGACGGTCACCAGTGTTTCCAGGATTTCCACTTTGCGTTCGGCCAGCAGCAGCCCGGCATTGTGCAGCGCCGTCGAAGCTGTTTCCGCCATGCTGGTCAGCACGAACAAGTCATCCTCGTCAAACAAAGTGCCATCCATTTTGTTGACCGCTTCGATGACTCCAACCAGCGCGCCTTTATCCAGAATGGGCACCACCACCAGCGAAGCTACGCGACCATCCTGCACATCGCGATTGCGCGCCAGCAACCTTTCGTCTTCCGCGGAGGCGACGAGCGCACTTTCGCCGGTGTCGGAAACGGAGCCGGCGATGCCCTCGCCGGGGCCCAGCGAACTTCCTTGCCGGATGGTGGCATCGGAGCCCGCTTGGTGCGCGAGTTCCACTCTTTCGTCGGGCTGCAACAACCAGATGTTCACAGCCTGGCACTCCATCACTTCGCGCAATTTCGTGCCGATGAGCACCAGCAACTCATCCATCTCCAGCGTGGAAGAGAAAACTTTCTCAATGTCGTAGAGTTGTGAGAGCCGAGTCAGAGAAATCAGGGATTCGTTGCGTTCTGTCTCGTAGGACTTCGCGCCCGACAGAGCAGCCGCGGCAATTTTTGCCAGCGGCATTAGAGAAGTGATGGCGTCCTCTTCGATTTCGGCGTCGTAACCCAGAATTTCGATGGCGCCGAGCAGAGCTTTGTCTTTCAGGAGCGGCAGATATCCCAGTGATACGACGGTTCTGCGGATGTCGAGGTGCGAGTAGCTCTCGCGCGGCAGATCTTTACCTGAAAAAACGAGTGGGGCCTTGCTGGCGGCAACTTCTCCCAGGGTTCCGAAGTCAAGATTTACGGCCGAAGAGTGCATCGTGACTTCGCCGGTGGAAGCCTTCGCTTGCCAAACTTCTTCGCCGTACCGGGCGGCAAGCAGATAAACAACCACGGCCGAGCCGGGAAAGTATTGGGAGATTATTCGCGCACAAGTGCGAGCCCGCGGGATAATTTCGTGATCCGCCAGAAGCCTTGCCGAAAATTCTGCGATATCAATATTCAAGTTATGCTTAGGGTCCTGGTAGCGGCCGAGAAGTCGCCGCACGCTGGGACCCGAGCTGTGGAGCCTTCTTCTCTTGCAAATTCGCCACGGTTCTTCTAAGTTGAGCGGGACTCTAGCAGACGATTTCCACAGTGTCAACGCGGCCTTTCGCGCTTCCACGTGTTACCCCGGGAAAGAGGACTCGATTGGATATCGAAGTACGCACTCAGGCTCAGGTAAAAATAATCAAGCTGCGAGGCAAGTTGGTTCTGGGGGAGCCAGCGGATAAACTGGCTGCCACCTTTACAGACCTGATCGCCGCCGGGGATTCACGGTTCATCCTGGACCTGGAAGAGGTTCCCATGGTTGATTCCAGTGGCATCGGGTTGCTGGTGCGTTTTTTGACGGCTGCCAAACAAAAGGGCGGGTCGGTGAAGCTGCTTAATCCGCCGAAAATGGTCATTCAAACCTTCAAGTTGGTCCGCATCCTTAATATATTCGATGTCTACGACGACGCCGCCACGGCGATCACCTCCTACGACTGATGTTGCGATAGACAGTTCTCGCGCTGGAATCAGGAAACCAGAGTTTGCAGGGCGGCACTGAATACTTCCGTGTGATAGTCCACGTGTTTTTGCGTGGTGTCCGGGGACATCAACGCCATATTGTGGAACGGCGTCAGCAGGAGTCCGCGATTCATGGCGAACAGGTGCATGAAGCGCTCCAGCGCAAAATCCATGGCGTCGTGAGCTTCTGTTCCGTTGCGCGGTGCGGCCCCGGAAAAAAGATATTCGGCGCGGCAGCCTAAGCGGCTCACATGCCACGGCAAATTGTATTTTTCGACGGCCTGCTGCACGCCTGTCGTCCAACTTTCCGCCAGCGGCACCATGTGATCGAAGGCCTGCTGGGTCAAGACGCTTTCGAGCGTGGCGCGCATGGCGGCCAGCGATAACGCGTTGCCGGCCAGCGTGCCTCCGATCCCGCCGACATCGCAGTCTTCGAGGTCCTGCCGAGCAGCGACAGCATCGGCAATTTCCTGAGTGAATCCGTACGCGGCGCCGGGCACGCCGCCGCCGATGGCTTTGCCGAAAATGAGGAAGTCCGGCTCGAGATTTTCGGCGCGAGTGAAGCCGCCGGGGCCCGCACAGATCGTATGCGTCTCGTCAATGATCAAAAGCGTGCCGTATTTCCGCGTGAGCTCGCGCAAATGCCGGTGAAAATCTGCCGCAGGATGCACGATTCCCACGTTGGTCATCACCGGTTCGGCAAGCACGCAGGCGACGTCACCGGGTTGCAGAGCATTTTCCAGGGCGCCCACGTCATTGAACTCGATAACTTTTGTCGTCACCGAAGGATCCACCGGCGGACCGACATTCCCGCGTCGCGGACCGGACACCCCGGCTTCCAGCGTGATGAAGGTCTCGTCCACCGTGCCGTGATAGCACCAGTTGAAGACCAGAATTTTGGGGCGGCCGGTAATCTGCCGCGCCAGGCGAATGGAAAACCGATTCGCATCCGTGGCGCTGAGAGCAAATTGCCAGCGCGGCAAGCCGAAGCGCCGGTGCAATTCTTCGCCCACATAGATGGCGTCTTCGCTGGGCAGCATCAGGGTGATACCGCGAGCGAGTTGCTGTTGCGCGGCCAGAACGGTTGCGGCCGGAGAGTGTCCGGTCATGGCGCCAGTGTCGCCGAGGCAGAAATCGACATAACGGTGGCCATCCACATCCACAACTTCGGCGCCGTGGGCCTCGGCGACGAACGGCGGAAACGCGCCCGCCCATTTGATCATCCAGTTCATGGGCACGCCGCCGAGCAGTGATTTGCGGGCGCGTTCGAATAACGCCGCGGATTTGGGCCGGTCGGCTACAAACTTTTTTGCCTCGGACTCCATCAAGGAGTTGGGGCGCTTGCGATCAATGGTGGCGCTCATATTTTTTTGAAGCGGTCGCCTTCAAACATGGGAAAACTCGGCAGCTGTTCAAATACATTGATTCGCTTTGTTGGACCATTCCAACTGGACGGTATAGTTTCCTACCTTCTTGGTTTTCCAGGCGCAGATATCTCCGATTTCTCCATTCGAATCGTCGTACCAGCCTTGCCCGGGTATCGGATCAGTGATGGCTTCGCACAATTCATGAGAGCTGGTGGAGGTCAGCGCGTCAAAGGGCGCGAGGCCACCGGTGCAGCCTGCGCAACCGGGATACGGCATCACCGCATAAAAAATTTCTCCATTGATGTCGTTGTGATATCCGCAGAACGCCTGGCACGACGCCGAGCCGCCCTGCACTACTTTTACTCCTTCCGGCATGAAAACGAAGTAAAGAGTGTTGGCGCCAGGTTTGGGAAACGCCTGGTTTGAGGCAATGGCGCTTTGCAGTTCCTTTTGTATCGCGGCATCGGTTATCGAACTTTTTGCAGGCAGTTCGAGGACCACGCTGCCTGTCCGTTTTCCGCGGGAAATTTTGTATTTTCCAGCGTTGTACTCCGCCAACTGATCTATCAGCGCGCTGGTCAGGATGTAGTCAAAGAAGTCATTCATATCCTGCATCAACTTATCCAACGGTGCGGTATTCCAGGCCGTACCCCAAAACACCGCGAATACCTCCACGGCCTCCAGCAAAGGTCCATTTCGATAAGTGAGTTGGGCCGCGGAAGCCTGTAGGCTGTGCGGATGATGCAGCGGGACAATGCGTATGGCATCGGACCGCCACGCGAGCGAATGGTCTTTTGACTTGTCTCGGGAACTCATGAAGCCTCCTTGCCGGGCATCACAAGTTTAGACAGGGGCAGCGGGTTTTTCCATCAGCAAGGAATGCCCGGAAAAAGAAAAACGGCCGGTGAAATTCCGAGAACTGCGGATTCCACCGGCCGTCTAGTCTAGTTGAGCGTTTAGAAGATAAACTTCAGAGCAAAGTTCATATTTCTCGGGCCGCCTTGAGCGATCACCGGATTGCCTACAGCCACGTCCGGGGTCTTGGTGATTTTCCCAAAGTCTCCGCCGTTCAGAGTGTTGTTCGGGATACCGTAGAAATTGGCACGGTTTAGCAGGTTGTAGACTTCCCACCGGAATTGCACCGAGAGCCGTTCGGTGATTTTAGTGTCCTTGATCAAGGACGCGTCCCATTGGCTCAAGCCCGGCCCGCGCAACTGGTTTCGAGTGGAGTTGCCCACGGTGCCGTCTGCTGGAATGAAGAACGGGCTCAGTGGGTTGCCAGCACTGTCATAGGTTTCGTCAAAGTATTGGTTTGGATTGCGGGTGTTGTAATGAACGGGTGTTCCATCCCACGACGCGCGCAAAGCACTACCCGATAAGCCTTGGCCGGAGTGATCCGTTCCGCCTCCGACAAGAACCGAGAAGGGGCGCCCGCTGATCGCTGTATAAATGGTACTCAGCCGCCAGCCTTTGCCCACTCTAGAATCAATGTGCGATATGGTCGGGAAATCGTACACGCCGCCAACATTGAAATTCAATGGAACATCGTGATCGCACACACCGCGGGAGTCAGCGATGTTCAGGGGATTCTGAAGTTGCGGATAGTCGCCAGCGCCGCCGCGATTTACGGAGTTGTTGTCGAAGCACTTGCTCCAGGTCAAATTGTATTGCGTGTCCAGGCCATGCCAGCTGCGTTGATTGTAAGAAACCTGCAGGCTGTCGTATCGCGAGGATGCCAGGTTGGTGGCTTGCACAATGTGGCGCAGATCAGGAAACGCTGTGGCGAAAGGCCTAAGCGCATCACAACCCGATCCCGTGCAGCCGGAACCCAGCGGACTGGCGTTGAGATCCCGATAGATAGTCAAATTCTGGCCGTACTGCCCTGAATACGTCACCGACAGCACATTGTTGGTAAATAACTGGTGTTGGATACCGAGGTTATAGTTGTTCGCTCTCGGAGTCTTGAAATTAGGGGTGATTGAAAAAGCATTGAAGGGTGGCGCGCCGGAGGGGCTGGGGCCAAAGATCGGGCCTTGCCCAAAACAGATATAGTCGCCAACTTGCGCCGTTGGGTCATAGCAACTGGCGGCTGGATCCGTCGGACCCAAACCCGCGTCGCTGGAGAGGGAAACGGAGAAAGCCCCTAAATCCGGGTTTGTAAAGGCACCGGACCTGGCATTAGAGAATGAGTACGGCGCCGCGAGGGCGGCAAAGTTCGACACGTCGTAAGAAAGGGAATATCCACCTCGGAGATTCGTTTTCCCATTCTTAAAAATGTTCCACGCAAACCCTAAGCGCGGTCCAAAGTCGCTCTTGTCCAGATTGTAGAGTCGGTCGATACCTTGGCCGACTTGCACCAAACCGCGGTCCGGGAAGAAATTCGAGGCCCGGTTTTGCTTTTCGCTCAGGGCGCCATTAATTTCGTAGCGCAAACCGTAGGTGAGTGTGAAATTCGGTTTGATCTTCCACTCGTCCTGGGCATAGAAACCAACGGACTTCTGGGTGATATAGCGCTTGGTATCCCCGAAGTTTCGCGCAGCGCTATCTGCACGTCCGAGAAGCAGCTCTTCTACGGCATCCTGCACCGGCGTGGCAGTAGATACCGCATAACCAATGGCCAATCCCGTTCGAGCGCGATTGCGCAAACTGTTGGTGTAGGCGGTCTGATAGTTACCACCTATCTTGATCGTATGAGTTCCCTTGACCCAGGAAAAATGCTCCGACCAATCCCAAGTTTGATCCGGCCGGGTGGTAATGGGGTAGCCCTGCACTCCGCCAATGTATCCGCCGTAACCCAGCGGCGCCAAGTACACATAGGGAACGCCGAAGTCCACCGGGGAAAGCGGGCCAGTATCCACACCCAAACTCTTCGGGTCAATTTTGTTATTAATGTCGATGATTTGCGCGAAGCGCGTGAAACCGAGACGGCTCTCGAGAATCTTGTTGCCGCTGACGTTCCACGTCCAACTAAGCCCCGCCAGCTGCGCGCGCGAAGGTGCGATAGAGTTGAACAAATTGGAAGGATTGTTACCGCCCGCCGGTAAACCCGCGAATGGCGGACCACTCTGTAGGCTGTCGCCGAAAATGTAACGACCTGAAATGTTATTGCTGTTGTTGATGCGATGATCAATCTTGAAAGCAAACTCGTCCATGCGGGCCGTCGTTGGCGTAGAGGCCACAAACGTGCCGGAGTCCGTCACCGGAAAGAAGTTTAGTAGCGCTTGACCAGCGGCGCTAACGGCCAAGCCCTTAGCCGCAATGTCCGCGTTCGCGCCGGCAATATCGGCAGTCGTTGGGACCGTCCTGCTGGTAATGGACAGGGAGCTATAACGCTGGCCTTCGTAGAACAGGAAAAAGAAGGTGCGGTCTTTAATGATTGGTCCACCAATGCCCCCGCCAAACTGCATGTTGCGAAGCGGTGTAGGTGCGCAGCTACCCGGATCACCGCACCC
>JBBRPU010000105.1:0-9609 GCA_038227545.1 Candidatus Acidiferrales bacterium | reverse complement strand
GCAAAATCCCGAAACGGCAACTCTCAAGTCTATTCACGCAGACAACCTGAAGCATTTAAGCCAACCGCAGATTGCGGCGCTTGCTGGATTGAGCGTCGGCGCAAGCGTTGGAAAGCCAGACTTGCAGGCCGCCGCGGACCGCCTGGTCCAAACCGGACTGTTTTCGAACGTAAATTATTCGTTTCAGTCTCGGGAAGACGGGCTATACCTGACCTTCAAGCTCGTGGAAGCGCCGCGCATCCCCGCGTACTTCGATAATTTTCCATGGTTCGCAGATTCCGAATTAACGGACGCCATCCGCAAGGTGCTGCCTTTCTACGACGGCACGCTGCCCGAAGGTGGAGCGACTGTAGATCAGGTGGGCGCGGTTCTTACGGATCTGGTCGCGTCTCGCGGTATGCCCACGGTTGTGGAGCACCAGGTAATCGCCAACCCGCTCGGCGAAGGAACGGTGCAGCGATACCGCATCGCGGACGTCGTGCTGCAAATTTCCAAGCTGGAGTTTGGCGATGCCACGCTGGCGTCTTCCAAAGCGTTGCAGCAGCATCTCGGAGAAATTCAAGGAAAAGCCTATTCGCGAATGCTCGTGGATTTGTTTCTGGCGGAACAGGTGAAGCCCATCTACCTCGAGCGCGGCTACTTGCGGGTTAAATTAGGTCCACCGGAAATTCGCTTGACCGGTAACCCGAATCAGAAATTGCCGGACCAGATTCCAGTGTTCGTGCCGGTCACGCCCGGCGCCATCTACAATCTAAAGAGCACGCAATGGAGCGGCAACACGGTATTGTCCGTTTTTACTCTGACGGGCTTGCTGGGCGTGAAACCCAGTGCCGTAGCGAATGGGCTGGCCCTCGAAAACGCGTGGGAGCAGATTCGCGAGCAATACGCGCATCAAGGCTACCTCGACGCTCAAGTCGAGCCGCTGGCAGAGTTCGACGAACAGGCCCACACCGTGTCGTACATCGTCACCATTCACGAAGGCCGCACCTACAAAATGGGTAAGCTGGTGTTGACCGGACTCTCGCCCGGAGCAGAGCGACGGCTGCGCGCGGCGTTTCCGAACTTAACCGGCGAAATTTTCGACAAGCAAAAATTCGAAGACATTCTCTCCAAGCTGGAAGTTCACCACGAACAGATTTTCGTGGACTTGCCGGTCCACTACGAAACGGTGGGACATTGGCTGCAGCGCGATGAAAGCGCCGGGACCGTGGACGTCCTGCTGGATTTCAAGTAGACGCGTACAGCCGTCACCTGACATCACCGCGCAAAGCCTGGGATATACTGAAATCTCATGGGAAATGCACTCGTTCGTATTCGAGAGACGAAACCGGATTCGCCCACGGTAGAGCAGAAAGAGCGCACGCTGCTCACGCAATTGGCGGAATGTTCCTCGGTGATCGTAGCGCTGTCCGGCGGAGCAGACTCGGCTTACCTGGCCTGGGCCGCGCAACACGCTCTGGGAGAACGCGCGCTGTCAGTTACTGCCCTCTCGCCAAGTTTTTCCGCATACGATCGCGAGATGGTCGAAGACTTTGTCCGCAAAGTAGGCGTGCGCCATGAGTTCGTCGAAACCAACGAGATGGATAATCCCGCCTACCGCAAAAATGCCGCGGATCGTTGCTACTTCTGCAAAGATGAACTTTTCAACGTGCTCGATGATTTGGCCCTGACGCGCGGGATCGAAGCGGTTTGCTACGGCGTGAATGCCGACGACACGCTGGATTTCCGCCCCGGCCATCGCGCCGCCAGCGAACATCGCGTGCTCGCGCCGTTGCTGGATGCCCAACTGACCAAATCAGAAATTCGCACATTGTCAGAGCGCGCGGGATTACCCACCTGGGATCGCCCCGCTTCCGCTTGCCTTTCTTCCCGCTTGCCGTATGGAACGGAAGTCACGCCGGAGCGCTTGGCTCTCGTCGAGCGCGGTGAAGCGGCCTTGCGCGATTTAGGATTCCGGCAATTTCGCGTGCGCCTGCATGACAAATTGGCGCGCATCGAAATCAGCCCCGAAGAAATGCCGCTCGCGTTTGCGGCAGAAATGCCCGCCCGGATTTCGCAGCGTTTGAAAGCTGCAGGCTTCACCTACGTGGCACTAGACCTGGAAGGCTACCGCCAAGGCTCCTCGAACGAAGCGCTTTCGAAGGCAGCCAAGCCTACCGCGGCGACGCCATCCGGAACATAATCTCCCTTTCCTGCGTATTCATATTTAGGTACAAGTAATAGCGGAAAAGCGCCCGCAGGAGACGTGCGCAGAGGAGCAGGCGTGACGACTGAGGTTGATGACATGCGTGGCGAACAGACCTTTCAGGTTGGTGCTTCGACTGCCGGCATGTCGAGGCTCGCCGGAGTATTGGCGTTGACGGCCGTGCTGCTGGCCGGTTGCAACGGCGGGCCATCGGTCAACGGCGAGTTCGACCGCACGTTTACCGCGACCGGTAAAACGAGAGTGGAAATATCCAACGCCTCCGGCGATGTGGAAATCACCGGAAGCGGCGATGGAAAAGTTCACGTTCATGGAGATGTGCGCGCCACCGGCATGGGCTTTGACAAACCGAAACAGCGGCTCGACGAAGCGCTGACGGATCCCGGAGTGGAGCAGCGGGGCGACACCATTCGCATCGGCAAGCACATGTCCAACATGCGCAACTTGACCATCCATTACAAAATTGAAGTGCCCCACGACACCGAGATCAGCTCCACGTTGGTCTCGGGCTCGCAAACGATTCGTGATGTACGCGGTCCCGTGAATGCGCAAAGCGCGTCGGGCTCGATCAAGGTGCAGCACATCGAACGGGACGTGCAGATGACCACGGCCAGTGGCTCGGTGGAAGCAGCGGACATTGGCGACGACGTGCACGCCTCGAGTGCTTCGGGCGGCGTGAGCGTCTCGAATGCAAAAGGCGACATCCGCGCGAACAGCCTGAATGGCTCCACGCAAATCATCAAGCCGGGCGGGCGCGTGGACGTGGACAGCGCCAACGGTTCAATTGATGTGCAGGGCGCAAACTTCGACGTGAAAGCCCACGGAGTGTCCGGCGGCATCACGGTGCAAGGCGATCCCGGGGAACACGGTTACTGGGATCTGAAAACGGTTTCCGGTGCGGTGAAGGTGAGTGTACCGGCCAGTGCGAATTTCAGATTTTCGGCCGAGGCGATTTCCGGCGAGATCAAAACGGATATTCCCATCGTGATTGAGGAGCAAGGCAAACATTCCCTGCGCGCGCACGTTGGCAACGGCGGAGGGCGCGTGGAAGTGCACACCGTTTCCGGCGAGATTCATGTGAGCGGTCCGAAGTAGAAGTTTCGGCGCAAGGACTGCCGATACTTTAGAATCAGAACATGGCGTCGCTCCGTAGTTGGTTGCCTCCTACATTGCTTTCGGTAATTTTGGTTGCCGCGGGTTCTGCGATGTTGGCGCGCGCACAGACTCAGAGCTCGCCCGCTCCTTCGCCAGACCAAAAGCCTGCGCCTGAAAAAAATACCGCGCCGCCTAAGGATGTTGCAGCGGAAGAACTGCAGCAGGCCATCAGCAGCGCCGGAAGCGACCGCGCTTCGCTGGCCCGGAACCTGGAAGCCTACCTGGTTAAATATCCGGATTCTCCCCAAAAGCCGCAGATTTATCGCGCTCTGGTGGAAGCCCATCTGCAATTGCGCGACACCGCGCGAGCCGCGGACTACGCCGAGCGCATCGTAGCGGTGACGCCTGATGATATGTCCATCACGCTGGTGGCCATTCAACTGTTGCAGCGCAGCGGCGATGAAGCCGGGCTGAAACGCGCTATTGAATACGCCGGGCGTGTGCTGGCCTTTGTGGAACGCACTTCGATGGATGAAAAATCGCCGCAAATGTCGCCGGAAGATTGGAAGTCCGCGAAAGCGCGCGATCGCAGTTCGGTTCTGTTGCTGCGCGGGCAACTCTATTTGAAGTTGAAAGACAACGCCGCGGCGCAAAAAGATTTTGACGCCAGTTACGCGACGCTGGCCAGCGCTGGCGCAGCGGTGAAGTTGGGCGAAGTCGCAGAGCTGAACAAAGATTTGCCAGCAGCGATCAAACAATACGCGCGGGCGTTTGCTTTGGCCGATGGCGCGAACAATACGGTAACGCGTCGTGAAATTCGCCAGAAAATCGGCAATGTCTGGCGGCTGGCCCACGGTTCTGATGATGGTCTCGGCGAATACCTGCTGCGCAGTTACGACGAAGCCATCGCGACGGCTACCTCAACGGTGAAAAAAAACTCTACCGCTCACGAAGTTTCCGACTTTAGTTTGCGCAAAGCGCCGGATGGATCGCCCTTCCCTCTTGCGAAAAAAAAGGGCGAGGTCATGGTGGTGAGTTTTTGGGCCACCTGGTGCGGGCCCTGCCGCGCGCTGGAGCCGCAATTCGAGCGCGTGGCCTCACAGTTTGCCGGCGAGAAAGGTATATCGTTTGTGGAAGCGAATTGCGACGACGATGAGAGCCTCGTGGCTCCTTACCTTGAAGAAGTGAAACCTCGAGTGCCGGTGGTCTTCGCGGATGGCCTGGACCATTTTCTGGCCGTCAATTCCCTGCCGACCGTTGTGATCATCGATCGCGGCGGAAAAGTTTCTTACCGGGCGGAAGGATTTGGCGAGGATGGATTTGAACGTGACCTGACTGCCGCGGCGCGGCGAGCATTAAGCGGCAAAGCTACGATCCTGCCCCATGCGACTTCCGCTCCGTAGTGTGCGGAAATTTTTCCGCTACTTCCCTTGCCGCGATGACCGTGTTCACGTGAATGGCCACGGTGTCTTCCACGCGCTTGGCGTAGCCACCTGCCAGCGCTGTGGCGACGGGAATGTTCCGCGAGCGCGCCGCTTCAAAAACTTCACGATCGCGGCGCTTCAAACCTTCCAACGTAAGCCGCAAACCGCCTAGCTGATCCTCAGCGTAGGGATCAGCGCCACCGATATAAAACACCAGGTCCGGCTTGAAATTATCCAGGCAGCGCTCCACCGCTGGAATAAGCGCGGCCAGATATTCGTCGTTGCCCGCTCCGTCATGCATGTTCAGATCCACATCGGAGGGGGGCTTGTGCGCCGGATAATTATTTTCCTGATGAATGGAAATCGTGAAGACCGAGGCATCATCGGCAAAAATTGACGCGGTGCCGTTGCCGTGATGGACGTCGGTATCCACGATCATGGCTTTTTCGATTTGCCCGTCGGCTTGCAGCCGGCGCACCGCGACCGCGACATCGTGAATGGCGCAGAAACCTTCTCCGTGGTTGGCATAAGCGTGGTGAAAGCCGCCGCTCAGATTGCATCCGAATCCATCGCGCAAGGCGGATTGCGCCGCGAGGATGCTGCCGCCGGCCGCGAGCCATACCGCTTCGACGAGTTCCGGCGAATACGGTACCTCCAGCTTCATAATTTCGCTGGCGGTTAGCGTGCCGGTTTTTAATTTATGAACCCAGGATGCGGTGTGCACCCGGAGGAGATCTTCATCCGAGGCACGTTGCGGCTCAAGAAAATCGCTGGCGTCGGCGACTCCAGAGCTGATGAGTTTTTCGGCGATGAGGCGGAATTTTTGCGACGGGAAAACGTGAGCGCCGAGATTCAAATCATAGCGAGGGTGATAGACGATCTTGAAAGAAAGCATGGTCCTGCCAAAATTACGGACGCGAATTAATTTTCGCGAGCGAGAATGAAGTCTGGAAGGGTCATTAAGGCGCGGCCGTATTCGCTGTCGGCGTGGCCGTTCAGGCAAGCTTTCGCGCGGCGGGCGTAGTCATGCGCCAGTTCGCGTGCACGGCTGACCGCTCCGGAATCGTGGACCAACGCGACCAGTGTTTCGGGGCGCACGGACTGAAATTCTTTTTCTTCGAGGACCTGGGTCACCAGCTCGCGCGCGTCGCGGTGGCCATTTTCCATGGCATAAATAAGCGGCAGCGTGACTTTGCCTTCTTTTAAATCACTGAGCACCGGCTTGCCAAGCTGTTGGGCGGAAGCGGTGAAGTCCAGCAAATCATCCACCAGCTGAAATGCCAGGCCAGCGTAGCGGCCGTAATCCGCGAGTGCTTCTTCTTCTTCGCCTTCGAGACCGGCGAGCACGGCGCCCAGGCGCGCGCAGCCGCTGAAAAGACATGCGGTTTTGTAAGTGGCGAGTCGCAGCGCATCATCTTCGGTCACGTCAATGCGGCCAATTTTTTCGAGCTGAATCAACTCGCCTTCGACCATTTTTTGTGTCAAATCAATCAGCACGTCGAGGATGCGAAAATTCCGTTCTTCCAGCGCCATCTGGAACGACTGCATGTACAGCCAGTCCCCCGCCAGCACACTGCGATGATTGCCCCATCGTGAATTTGCGGAAGGCCGGCCGCGGCGGGTGTTGGCGCTGTCAATCACATCATCGTGAATCAAGGTGGCGCTATGGAGTAATTCGACAACGGCAGCCAGGCGAATGGCTCCGGGCGAGTGCGCGCCCGCGTAACGATTGCAAAGCAGAAGCAAAGCGGGGCGCAGGCGTTTGCCGCCGCCGCCCAAAAGATAGGAGGTAATTTCCGAAACGGGCTCGAAAGCCGTCGCGCTTTGCCGTGAAAGTTCTTCCTCGACGAGGACGAGATCGTCGCGGACCAGATCGAAAATCTCCTTGGCCGTCAGCAGCGCGATGGGGTTTCTCCTGGCAAGGCTTGAATCATACGGCCGTAGGCTCTGGCGGCCGCGCGAGACGGAAGAAACGCCGAAAATTAGCAGAGGTGGCCGCGGCAACTTCTTCCGGCGACAAGTTTCTCACACTAGCGAGCGTGCGCGCTACTTCCACGACGTAAGCGGGCTCGTTGCGCTTGCCGCGATACGGCTGGGGAGCCAGAAAGGGCGAGTCCGTCTCTATAAGGATGCGATCGAGCGGGATGTCGCGCGCGACGTCGCGAATGCTCTGCGTCTTTGGATACGTGGAGTTGCCCGCGAAAGAAATCATGAAACCGGCGTCCAGTCCGCGCTGCGCCTGTTCCAGCGTGCCGGTGAAACAATGCAAAATTCCGCCGAGGCCGGTGGGGCGCCAGACTTCTTCGAGGAGCTGCAGGCAGTCGGGCCACGCGTCGCGGCAATGAATGATGATGGGCAGCTTGGCTTCGCGTGCGAGGGCCATCTGCTGGCGAAAAGCTGTTTCCTGCGCCTCGCGGGGAGAATGATCGTAGAAATAATCCAGGCCGATTTCGCCCCAGGCGATGACCATCGGATGCCTGGCGAGCACGCTGAGCTGCGCGAGATGCTCTGGCGTGACTTGCCTGGCTTCGTGCGGGTGGATGCCGATGCTGGCGTAAATCCAGTCATATTGCTCGGCGAAGGGCAGCGCGGAGTCGAGCTTTTCCGGGCCGGGTCCAGTGCCGATGGCGAGCAGCGCGGTTACTCCCGCGGCTTTGGCGCGCTCCAGCATGGCTTCGCGATCTTCTGCGAATTGCGGGAAATCTATGTGCGCGTGGGAGTCTACGAGTTCCATTGATCGCGTGGCCGCGCGGATTATTTCAGGCGCGCGCCAACCTCGACGTCTTCCAGGAAGCCCGCGAGTACCGGTCGGCCTTCCGGCCCGACGGAAGCGGCGACGATCATGCCGTTAGATTCGACGCCGCGAAGTTTTCGCGGAGCGAGGTTCGTGACCACCGCGACTTTGCGGCCGATCAGTTTTTCGGGTTCGTAGAATTGCGCGATGCCGGCGCAAATCTGGCGCACCTCGGTGCCGATGTCCACGGTGAGTTTCAACAATTTATCAGCGCCGGCGATGCGTTCGGCGGTTTGAATCTGCCCGACGCGCATCTCCACCTTCACGAAATCTTCAATGCCGATTTTGTCCGGGACAGCTGCAGCTGCCGCTGGAGCTGCTGCCGGCGCTCCTGCTGCGGGCACCGTGACCGGTGTGGCTGTTGCCGGGGTCGCGAGTGAAGACGCGGGCGCCGGTGCTGCAGCAGGTTTTTGTGACTGGTTTTCCATGGCTTCAATTTTCTCCATTGCTTCTGTCTTTTCCACACGCGGGAACAAAGCTTGAAACTCACCGAGCGCGACTCCCGGTAAAAGTTGGCCCCATCGTAAATTGTCCAAATCGAGGGAGCCGAGATTAGCGGATTGCGCCAGCAGCTTCCAAACTTTAGCGGTGCTCTCCGGCAGGATCGGATGGGCCAGCGCAGTGACGATGCGCAACACTTCAGCGGTGACCCATAAAATTGTGCCGCGCCGTTCCTGATCCGCCGGAGCGGTTCCTAGACTCCAGGGCTTTTCGGTAGCCAGATATTTATCAGCGGCGGCGATGATGGCCCAAATCGCTTCGAGGGCGCGAGAGAATTCAAATTTGTCGTAATGCTCAAGAACCTGAGGGATGGAGTTTTGCGCGACATCGGCAAGTTCCTTATCTTGCGGGAGCAGGTCGGCCGCCTCGGGAATTTTGCCGCCGAAGCTGCGTTCGATCATGGCGGCGGTGCGGCTGGCGAGATTACCCAGGCCGTTAGCGAGGTCGCTGTTGTAACGGGCGATGAGCGCTTCGCGACTGAATCCGCCATCCTGGCCAAAAACAATTTCACGCAGCAGGAAGTAGCGCAGCGCATCCACACCCAAAACGGCGACGATGGGTTGGGCGGACTGAATGTTGCCGCGCGACTTGGACATTTTTTCGTCATGAAACAACAAGTGGCCGTGGGCGAAGATTTTCTTTGGCAGCTCCATGCCCGCAGCCATCAGGAACGCGGGCCAGTACACGGCATGAAAGCGAATGATTTCCTTGCCGACCATGTGCACATCGGCGGGCCACCAGCGCGCGAACTCATCTTTTTTGATGGGATAGCCCACGGCGGTAATGTAATTGGTGAGCGCGTCGGACCACACGTAGAAGACGTGTTTCTCGTCACCTTGCCAGGGGATGCCCCACTTCAGCGTGGTGCGGCTAATCGAGAGATCGCGTAAACCGCCGCGCACAAACGAAATCACTTCGTTGCGTCGCGCTTCGGGCTGAATAAATTCGGGATGCTGCTCGTAATAATTGAGCAGTGGCTTTTCAAATTTGGAAAGCTGGAAAAAGTAATTTTCCTCTTTGACGCGCTCGGTGACGCGGCCGCATTCGGGGCAAGTCGCGCCCGGCGTGGAATCCTCGATGTACATCTCGTCGGAGACGCAGTAATTCCCTTCGTAGTGGCCTTTGTAAACGTAACCGTTGTTTTGAATTTCGCGAAAGAGATGCTGTACCGCGTGGGCGTGGCGCGTTTCCGTAGTGCGAATAAAACGGTCCACGCGCAAACCGAGGTCTTTCCAAAGGTCGCGGTATTCGCCGGAGACGCGATCCACGAAGTCTATGGGCGACTCATTATTATTTTTGGCGGAGCGCTCCACTTTTTGGCCGTGTTCATCGGTGCCGGTAAGGAAAAGGACTTCGAAGCCGCGCATCTGCTTGTAGCGCGCGATGGCATCCGACGCGATGGTGGTGTAGGTATGCCCGAGGTGCGGCCGCGCGTTCACATAATAAATGGGGGTGGTGATGTAATACTTTGGTTTCGCGGTAGCCATTTCCCTCTTAAGCTAACTTTTCCTGGATTCGTAGGTGCGCAGCGCTTCGTTGATGACTTGCTGCAGCGGAACTTGTTTTTCGACGGCAAGCTTGCGGCAGTCATC
>JBBRPU010000104.1:0-9632 GCA_038227545.1 Candidatus Acidiferrales bacterium | reverse complement strand
TTTTAGCGTTTGGGCCAAAGGAACTCTTATGAAAGTAATTCGCTACGGAAAATATGTTGGTGAGCCGGCGGACGCGGTGGACCTGGACGAGCTGGTCAAGCGGATGGGCGATTTCTTTCTGCAGAGCGGATTCGAATCGCAATATTTCGGCGTTTCGGAGATGGATAACGAACGTTCCATGGAGGCTCTAAAGGAAGCCATTTTGCGCGCGCTGCAAGAAGGCGAATTGCTGCCCGATGACGCCATGAGCGAGGAATTGCGCAAAATGCTGCAGAGCCCGCAGGCGCAAAACAGCCAGGAGGTCAAAGACCTGCTTGAAAAGCTGATGGAACGGCTGGCACAGGAAGGGTTCATCAATCCGCAGCAGCCGCCGCAAGTAACGCCACCACATCAGAACACGGCACGCGGAAGTCTGGGACCGGCACAAGATCGCCAGAGTGAAGCGCGCTTTGAAATTACGGACAAAACCATAGATTTTCTGGGATTCAAAACGCTACAGGATCTGATGGGCTCGATGGGGCGAAGCAGTTTTGGGCGACATGATACGCGCGATCTTTCGACGGGCGTGGAATCCGGCGGCGTTTCGCGGCCGTATGAATTCGGCGACACATTGAACATGGATGTGAGTGAGACACTGTTCAACGCGGTGCGCCGCGAAGGCGTGAAGGTGCCCATCAACATGGAGTACTCGGACCTGATGGTGCATCAGTGTGAGTATCACAGCTCGTGCGCCACGGTGCTGCTGCTGGATTGCAGCCATAGCATGATTCTGTACGGTGAAGACCGCTTCACACCCGCGAAGCGCGTGGCCATGGCGCTCTCACACCTGATTCGCACGCAATATCCCGGCGACACGTTGAGCCTGGTGCTATTTCATGACAGCGCGGAGGAAGTTCCGCTCGGCGAGTTGGCGCGGGTGCAGGTGGGGCCCTACTACACCAACACGCGCGAAGGGCTCCGCATGGCGCAACGGATTTTACTGCGGCAGAAAAAAGATATGCGACAGATCATCATGATTACCGACGGAAAGCCTTCGGCGTTGACGCTGGAAGATGGCCGGATTTATAAAAATGCTTTCGGGCTGGATCCATTTGTGGTGGGGCAAACGCTGGAAGAAGTGAACAAGTGTAAGCGCGCGGGGATTTTGATCAACACGTTCATGCTGGCGAGCGATTACAGCCTGGTGCATTTCGTGCAGAAAATAACGGAGATGTGCCGCGGCAAAGCGTACTTCACTACGCCTTACACGCTGGGCCAGTATCTGTTGATGGATTACATGCAGCGCAAAACCAAGCAGATTCACTAACGCGGGCGCGTTCGCACCGCTGTAAGTTGCGTTAAACTTTGTGTATGGGAATTTTGCGGCGGCTTTCACGCTGGGCAGGATCTGCGGAAAAAATGACCACTATAGTTGCGGGCCGGATGGCTCCAGATTTCTCATTGAAATCCCCCGAAGGAAACGAATACTCGCTGAAGAGGTTGCTGGAGCGCGGGCCGGTGCTGGTTTCGTTTTTTAAGGTTTCGTGCCCGGTATGCCAGTTCACGTTTCCGTTTCTGGAGCGGCTGTATAAGCGCTATGCAAGCGGGGACATCACGTTCCTGGGGATTTCGCAGGACAATGCCAAAGCCTCTAAGGAATTTGCCGACGAATACGGCGTGACCTTCCCGGTTTTACTGGACGCGGAAGGCTACGCCGCTTCCAACTCGTACGGGCTGACCAATGTACCGACCACATTTCTGATAGACACGGACGGCGCGGTAAAGCTGACTGGTTTTGGATTCAATAAAAAAGAAATGGAAGCCCTAGCCGCGGAATTGTCCTCGCGCCGACGTATTCCGCTAGCGGCACTGTTTCGTGCCGACGAATCCGTGCCAGACAATCGCCCTGGTTGAGGATCAAAAAACTAGGTTCGGTCCGAGCCTAACGCACATCGGGAAGTCCACTTAATCGACCGCTCAGGTGGCGGGTTCCTCCAGCCATTTCTTTTTGTGTTTGGGCGGGCGCTTCCGCTTATCAGCGATCACCTTGGTGTTAGCTGGAGCAATGCCAGAATTTCTGGCCACCCGACGGGCTTCGGTGCCCTTGTCGAATTTTTTCTTGGGTTTCTTTTTCATTGGTGCGCTCCGGCGGTGACACGCTCCACATTATCATTGCTTTCCTCGTGTGGGAGTCCGTAAGCTTTGCGCGGAAGACTCTACGTCTGTGGGAGCTCGTGTGAAAACATTCTTCAAAGTACTAATTTTCAGCTGCACCTTGGTATTGGCCTACGCGCGCGCCACGTTCGCACAAGCACCTAGCCCCATTAGCGCAGACGCCAAGGCTGGCGTGAGTGTAGCGATCCTGGCAGGCCGCCTGATTGATGTGCGCAGCGGGCACGTCACCAGCAACGCTTACGTCGTTGTGGAGAAAGATCGAATTGCGCGCATCGTAAGCGCCGCGCCGGCGGGCATGAAGGTGATTGACCTCTCGAAATACACGGTCGTTCCGGGACTTATAGATTGCCACGCGCATCTGCTGGGGAATCCCAAGGACCAGTCGTCCATGTCGGGGCTGCGCATGTCGTCCGCGCAGGGCGCTATCTGGGGAGTGCATAACGTCACCATCTGGCTGGATCACGGCTTCACTTCCCTGCGCGATGCGGGCGAGTCCGACATTGGCTACGGGCAATTGGCGCTGCGTAACAGTATCGAGGGAGGTTTGATCCGCGGTCCGCGGATCATGTCCGCTGGAAATTTCGTTTCCATCACCGGCGGCCATGGTGATGCGGATTTACTCGCGCCGGACAAATCACTACCACGCGGGCCGAATATGACAGACACCGTAGACCAAGTGAGTGTCGCGGTACGCCGCGACATCAAGTTTGGAGCGGACTGGATCAAGCTGATGGCCACGGGCGGCGTGATGGACCCGATTAGCGACTACACCGTGCAGGAATTAAGCCAGGAGCAAATGGCTAAAGCTGTGGAGGTTGCGCACCGCGCCGGGAAACGGGTGATGGCGCACGCGGAAGGCTCTGAAGGAATAAAAGCGGCGGTGCGCGCGGGAGTGGATTCCATCGAGCATGGCACGGTGCTCGATGAGGAGGGCGCGAAATTGATGGAGCAGCATGGAACGTGGCTGGTGCCCACGCTTTTTTGTTTTCAACACGACATGGAGACGGGACTTTCGCAGGGGCGCGATCCGGCCAGCTTCGCCAAGGGCGTGGCCATCATGAAAGAACAAGGGCCGGCGTTCAAGCGCGCGCTGGATCATCATTTGAAAATTGCGTATGGCCTGGATGATGACGTTGATTTTGTTTCGAAAGAATTTGGCGCGCTGGTGCGCGGCGGCATGACGCCGATCGAGGCGTTGCGAGCGGCTACGATCAATGGAGCGGAACTGCTGGGCCGCGCCAAGGACCTGGGGTCCATTGAGGCGGGAAAATACGCGGACATTGTGGCCGTGGATGGAGATCCGCTTTCCGATATCACCGTGATGGAAAAAGTTACTTTTGTGATGAAGGGCGGCGAAGTTTACAAAGCGGTCGCGCCGTAATTTGCGCGGAACCGCTTTTAGAAATTAAAGGACACCTGTAAATCAATTTTGCGGTTCGCAGCGGCGCCGCCACCTCCACCACCGGGCCCAAATCCACTGACGATGCCGTTGGATTGGCCGAACAGCGGCGAGCTCAAGTTGCCGATAGGCAGCGCGAGATTGACGTTATTAAAAATATTACGCGCCGACACGCTGAAAGTCAGGTTATAGCGATTGTTGGTGCTGCCGGCGTCTGGTCCTCCGAAACCCCGACCGCCGCCACGTCCACCGCCGCCCGGGCCTCCGGGACCACGTCCAAAGGTTCCGCCCGCGCCCGGACCACCGAGAGCGGTTGCGGTGGCTTCCGTTTTCTTGCCGAAACCGAAGCTCTTGCTCAGGCGTAGGTTCATCGAAAAACGCGCCGGTCCAGTCATATCATTGACGGGCACCAGTGTTGCGCCCGGCTGCGGCACCACATCGAACGATCCGAAACGATTGGTTACCACATTGGAGGGTAGAGAGCTTGCGGTGGCAAGTGCGGGCCGATCATTGAAGATGGAATCTCCATTCAGGTCCTGGCCAGTGGTGATGTTGTAAGGGCTGCCAGAACTGGCGGTCAGAAAAGGGCTGAGTCGAAAAGCGTGCGGCAGGCCGACAGTGCCGCCAAAGAATATGCGATGGCGAATGTCGGATGCGGAACGTCCGTAATCGAGACTGATATTGTTGAAGCTCGACGGAAAGGTGGAGGCGCCGGCTCCAACGTTGCTGTTGGAGTAATTCAGCGTGTAGTAGCCGAACAGAGAAAGTTTTGTACCCAGTCGAATGCTGCTGTTGATGATCAACTGGTTCTGCTTGAAGATGCCTTCGGACTGGTATTGGTAAATATTGTTCGAACCGCCAAGCGGCCGAGGGGCCACCGAGGCGTCACAAGGAAACGATGTGCATTCGGGCGAGTTGATATTCTCGGTGAAAAACTGGTGCACACCGCGTGAATTCAAGTAGGTAACCGCGAGATTGGCATTTTTTGTGAGCTGGCGCTCCACGCTGACGCCGGTCTGCACGATCGAGGGGACGCGGAGATCCGGGTTAGAGCGATAAATCGTGGGCGAAGTTGTGCCGGCGGGCAATGTGGCGGGATCCGGCGTGTTGGTAAGAAAAAAGTCCGGATTGGTCACCAGAAATTGCTGCTGAGTAATTCCGTTCAGCCGCTGCTGCTGCAGCGCCAGCGAATAGGTGAAGCGGTCGTAAAATATTCCGAAGCCGGCGCGCAGCACGATTTTTGGCGCGGCGTTTTTAGCCTTGGCGCCGAAACCCCAAGCCAAGCCCACGCGCGGGGCGAAGTCCGCGTGGTCGCTGACAAGGTTCTGGCTCTCGAAGCGCAGGCCGTAACTGAGGGTAATATTTGGCCGCAGGTGGAAATCGTCCTGCACGTACAGGCCGGCGTCAAAATAGGTGACGTCGGCGCTGGCGCTTCCGGTGGTGATGGAGTACTGGCTGGCACCGCCGCCCATGGCGGCGATCTGCGCGAACGAAAGATCGTTGGCCAAGCCCTGCTGCGTAATTTGGTAAGCCTGCAGTCCGCTGATAAACGGGCATGATCCCGGAGTGGCATTTGCGGCGCAAGTGGGATCCTGCCGCGAGCCGAAAGTGAAATCGCCGTTGAAGCCGGATCTTTCCACGCTGGCATCGCGATTGGCGCGAAGCCGCGCTCCAAATTTCAGAAAGTGTTTACCGAGCGCCATTGAGGTGTAGTTCTGAAACTCGTAGCGGTCGAGCACGTCGTGCACCGTGCCTTGCGAGTTTCCTCCGTCCGTAAAAGCCTGCTGGACGGCGACGGTGGGCGCGGTGTTAAGCGGCGACTGGTTGGTGGATTCGCGAATCAATTGAAAGCGCGTTTCGTTGATGACCTTGGAACTGAGAATCTGCGTGTCACTTACCTGCAGAGTCTGCTCCACTTCCAGGGAGTTATAACCGGTACCCGGTAAATCGAAGAGGCCGATGCCTTGGTTGTCCTGGCGATTGCGTTCGTACTGGTAGCGGACGTTCAGGGTATTGTTTTTGCTGATCTGGTAGTCAAAACGCGGACTCAAATTAGTGCGCACACGCGGGTTGGCGACGGCATCGCTGAAATTAATCACATTGAGATTGGGATCGAGCACGGTGGCGCTCACGATGGAGAGATCGTTGATGTCGCGGCGCTCAAAATTAAAGAAGAACGAAGCCTTCTTGTTGATGGGGCCACCGATGCTTCCGCTGAATTGCGTGGATTCGTAGCCGGGAGGTTGAGTGCCACTGGGGATGACTTCAAAGGGATTGCGGGAATTGAAGCCGGCAGTATTTCCGGTGAGAAATAATTGGCCGTGATATTTATCGGTTCCGGGCTTGGTGAATATTTCGATGCGGCCGTAGCCGAGCTTGTCGTATTCCGCGGAGAAGGGATTTTGGTTGATGCGGATTTCGCGGATGGAGGCTTTAGGCGGAAGCTGTCCGCCGGTGAAACCGTCTATATAGATCTGGCCGCCGTTCGGTCCGGCGGATGGACCCGCGAGCGCCTGCAACTCGGATTGCAATTCGTCGGGATCATCCGAGAGCGCTTCGAGATCTTTGTCTTTCAGGATGATGGCGCCGGCATTGTTTTGCGGATCCACATTTAATTGGGTGGGCGAATCTTCCACGTGGATTTCTATTTTTTGTTCTTCCAGTGTCAGCGCGACCTTAAGCGTTTGTATCTGGCCGGCTTTTATCGCGACGTTGGCGGCCGTGAACGGCCCAAAACCTTCGGCAATCACTTTTACGGTGTACGCGCCGGGAGTAAGTCCGGCGGCCTCGTAAGAGCCGTCGGTGCTGGTCGAAAAATCGAGGGACTTGCCTTCCGGCGAAGTCAGCAGCACCGCCGCGCCGCTAACGGTGGCGCCGGATGGATCGGCAACCTGGCCGCGCAGGACTCCGGTTGTGGGCGTTTGCGCGCGGGCGGACAAGCTGCCAACTAGGATCGCAAGCGCGAAAACAAATAGAGCTGTAGCTGAACTCCAAACTTTCATTCACTCTCCGAGAATAATTTTTGAGCAGGCGACGCGCCGCAGCAATGCTAAGGCGTGCCTGCTTCCCCGCCGGGCGCTCCGCTGAGGCTCCAGGGTGAAAGAATCGAGGAAGCGCCGCCGTTTGGCGAGCTTTGCAAGATGGGTTCTACACCGGCCAGCAGAGTGATCGCGGTTATCGCCTTGGTGGAGCTTTCGGTGCCGACCAGCATCACGGCATCGCCCTTTTGCAAATCCGAAATGGTAGAGGCGGGCAGGCGACCGATCATCTGTTGTAAATCCATCGCGCCGCCTGCTCCATTCGGGCCACGAACTCGACCGCCCGATTCCCTGCTGCGGCCCTCTCCTGGTGTTCCTGAAGCTGCCGGCAACCGTGTCGTAGCCGTCGTTTGAACTGCTCCTGGCGCGGCGGCTTTTGCGGTGGGCGCACCGGATGGAGGGGCCTGGCCGTCGTCGTTCAGCGCCGCGGTACCTGTGCCGTTCAAACGCTGCGCGATGCGCTGCGCTATCGCTGCGGGCAACTTTCGCAACTGCGATTCTGAAGTTATCTTCACCGTGACCAACTTTTTGGTCGCCAAATCATGCACCGTGACAATTCCTTGGGCGTTGTCCAGCGAAGAAATCGTGCCAGAAATATTTCGGAAGCTCCCGGACACAATTTCTACCGCGGTCAGTCCGGTGCCATCGGCATTTTTGCCACCACGCGCGCGTAACTGGTCCCCGGAGCTAATCTCGGACAACGGCGCAGGCTTGGCGTCGTCAAACTTTACCGAGCCGGGAGCATAACGCCGCAACACAGTCTGGGCGGTGATATGCACCGCAACGGTCTTTTTCTCTCGCAGTGACGCGGCGGTGACGCTGATGATACCGGCCGACGAGTCCACCGTGTTCACCAAGCCGCCGATTCCAGCTTTCTGCCATTCGTCACGCTCGTGCGCCTGTTTCTCGGCAATGTCGGCCTTCTTCATGGCAACGATGGAGGTGGCGGCAAGGCTTTGGCCGATTTCAGGTGCGGGGCCGCGCGCCAGAATGCGATCTCCCACTTGCAAGTCGGTCAGAGCGATGGCGACGGCATCTTTTAAATCTTTCTGACCGGGAGCGATGCGAACGATTTTTGTGAAGTCCCGAACTTCAATACTCACATTGGCGCCCGCATCGCTGGTCAATACGAGCATATTCCCGGAAATGGATTTAATAGTTCCCAGGGTGGAGGGCGCTTTCGCAGCTGGGGCGGGCGCAGCGGTTTCCTGGGCTCCGAGCGATACCGCGAGCAGACCGCCGGTAAGGCCCAGACTGAGTAGCAGCATGGCAAGGAGAAACGCATGCGAACACGCATAGTACCGCACGAGGTTGGTGGGTTTGCGGGTGTTCATTCCGGATTCACGTAAGTTGTGCACATATTTGATTAGACGCTTGTTTGGGCTGGAAACGTTTCACCGTGTTCGCATGATTCGCATGACGAAACCCTTGACGAAGTGGCTCATCATGCTTCATCGTGTCGCAGCTATTCCCCTGAAAGTAGAGGCGAGATGCGCAAAATAATATTCTTCGCGCCCCTCTTTGTTTTGATCATCGGATGCGGAAGCGGTTCGCAAGACGCGGCCGCCACGCCGCAATCGGCGCGCATCTCCGTGTCGCCGAATTCTACGCTGCAGCGCTGCATCGGAACCGCGCCTGGGCAACAACGTCCGCAGAAAATCGGCCCGTCTCCCGCGACGATGGACTCCTGCAAGAAACTGCCGGGCTGGGATCAATACGAGCAGGCCGGACAACGTTTTCAGGCTGGCGATCATGCGGGAGCCGCGAAGTTGTTGATTTCTTCGGCGAAAGCCGGAAATCCGATTGCGCAAGTCCGGCTGGCGATGCTGTATGAAGCAGGAGACGGCGTGCCGCGCGACAAAAAGGAATCGTTCGCGTGGTATTTGCGCGCCGCGCAAGCTGCTGAACCCGGCGCGCAATCGGAAGTCGCGGGCTACTACGAGGAGGCCGACGGCGTGGCGGAAAACTGGCCAGCAGCCGCGCAGTGGTATCAACAAAGCGCGTCGCAGGGTTGGGTTAAGGGTGAATTTGGGCTGGGGCGCTGCTATGAGTTCGGCATAGGTGTGCCGCAGAACCGGCAAAATGCGATTTACTGGTTTGAGAAAGCCGGCGCACAAGGACACGGCCAGGGCGCTTACTTTGCAAGCTGGCTCCGCGACCCCACCAACAACATCGGTTTCCGCAATAATGCCGAACACGACTTTGTGATTGCTGGAAAGCTGCGTTTTGCATTGGGCGCCGACGATCCGGCGGGGATTACTTTTGCGAACTCTGGCCAGCGCAATCGATTTCTGACGGGATTGCGTAATGACGCCGACCGCCGCGAGGCGCACACCTTCTGGCAAATGAATCAGAGCGCGTACGACCAGTGCCGGTCCTCGGGAGGCAGCAACTGCATGGCGCCCGGACCGGAGCCTGGGAAGCAGTAAGCACTCGCCCAAAGTGTTCAGGACGAAGTGCGCTCGAGTTCGAATTCTACTTCGCCGGCCGGCGCGCCTTGCGGCAACTCTACAACCTGCGTTTCGGAAGTGCCTTCCAGGATGTCGGTGATCTGCAAACCGAGATTGCCGGGGTTGGTAGCAAAACTCATACACGTTTCCAGATCAATGGTCCCGGCGCGCAGAAGTTTTTCCAACTCGCCGTCGAAATGCTGCATGCCTTCGGTGGAGCCATCGCGCATGGCGTCAATCAGCGTTTTTCCGTCGGAGTCGCCTTTGACCACGTATTCCTGGGTGCGCAGCGTGGACTTCAGTATTTCAAAAATGGCCACCCGGCCGTGGCCATCTTTTCGCGGCACCAGGCGTTGCGAAATGATGGAGCGGAAGGATTTTGCGAAACGCAGGCGGATGGCTTGCTGCTCGGTGCCGGGAAAAACACCGACCATGCGCTCCATGGTGGCAGAGGCGTCTACGGTGTGCATGGTGGAAAACACCAGGTGGCCGGTTTCCGCGGCCTCCAGCACAATTTCGATGGTTTCTTTGTCGCGCATCTCACCCACCAGAATGACATCGGGCGATTGCCGCAGCGCCGCACGCAGAGCG
>JBBRPU010000103.1:0-9645 GCA_038227545.1 Candidatus Acidiferrales bacterium | reverse complement strand
GCTGTTGCCAACGTCGCGGGACAAGCAGGCGACCTGGTCGAGTCGGCCTACAAACGGAGTTCAGGAGTGAAAGATTCCGGCGCTTTACTTCCTGGACATGGCGGCATTCTGGATCGGATTGACGCTCTCATCTTCGCCATTCCGGTTGTCTGGTATTATTTTGTATTGCTGTATCCGCCCACCATATAGCGAGCGCCTATCCCCGAAGTGGCGAGGCGTGTGGGCCGCTGCACCGGTTATCGGAAAGAGAGTTTGTGAACCACTTATCCATCCTGGGTTCCACCGGCTCCATCGGCCGGCAGTGTCTCTCTGTAGTGGAATCGCTTCCGGGACAAGTTGTCGTTTGCGGCCTGGCCGCGGGAAATAATCTCGACGAACTGATTACCCAGATCGAGCGGCATCGCCCCAACGTGGTTTCTGTAGCAGACGGAAAGAAGGCCCACGAACTCGCGCAGCGACTGCGCGCGCAGAAAATTGCGCCACTTCCGGACATTCATTACGGCAGCGAGGGAATGCTCACAGTGGCGACCCTTGCCCGAGTGGAGATGGTGGTATCCGCCGCAGTTGGGGTGGTCGGCCTGCCAGCCACCTACGAAGCCGTAAAACTGGGCAAGACGGTGGCGCTGTCCAATAAAGAAGTGCTGGTCGCCGCCGGCGAACTGGTCATGGCTGCCGCCAAAAAAGCCGGGCGCGAACTGCTTCCAGTAGACAGCGAGCACAATGCCGTGCACCAGTGCCTGCGCGCTGGCAAATCCGCAGAGGTTCGACGCCTGGTGCTCACGGCCTCCGGTGGCCCGTTTCGCAAAACTCCGCTATCCGATTTCGACTCCATCACACCGGAACAGGCCCTGGCCCATCCCAACTGGCGTATGGGAAACCGCATCACCATTGATTCCGCCACCATGATGAACAAGGGTTTCGAGGTTATCGAAGCACGCTGGCTTTTCGGCATGCGCCCGGACCAGATTGAGGTGATCATCCATCCGCAATCCACGGTGCATTCGTTTGTGGAATTTGTGGACGGCAGCATCCTCGCCCAGTTGGGCCCCACGGACATGCGAATGCCGATCCAGTACGCGTTAACCTATCCGGAGAGGGTGGCATCTAAAGAGATAGCTCTGGATTGGAAGAAATTGAAGCGCTTGGATTTTGCGAGGCCGAGCACTCGCCGCTTCCCGTGCCTCGGTCTGGCACGCGAAGCCATGAAAAAAGGCGGGGCCCTGCCGTGCGCTTTGAATGCCGCGGACGAAATCGCCGTCGCGGCGTTTTTGGATCGCCGGCTCTCATTCAACGGGATAGCAGAAGTGATTGAAGCCGTTCTGGCGCGCATGCCGAGGGCCAAGTTTGAAAGTATGGCGGATGTGCTCGATTCCGACGCGGAAGCCCGCCGCATGGCGAGGGAAGAAGTCGCGCGGCTAACGGTTGCCGCCGTGGCATCGTAGCGGGATATTATTTCGCTGGAAATAAATCCATCGTCGTAGAATTAACGTAGCAGCTGTTGGGAGAGAAGAATCCGTATGAACCTGATCCTGGGCGTCGCGCTGGTACTCGGTTTGATGATCATGATTCACGAGTGGGGCCACTTCATCGTGGCGCGCCTGTTTGGTGTGCGCGTGGATGTCTTCTCCATTGGTTTTGGTCCTCGTTTGTTCGGATGGAAGCGTGGGGCCACCGATTGGCGCGTGAGCGCGTTGCCATTTGGCGGCTATGTGCGCATGGCCGGGCAGGATATGTCCGACGTGGATGCCGGCGAAGCGGCGCCCACTGGCTCGTCCGATGAGTTGATGAGCAAGCCGCGCTGGCAGCGCGCGCTGATTTCTTTTGCCGGCCCGGCCGTGAACCTGATTTTCCCGGTGCTGGCGCTGGCCGTTTTGTTTATTGCCGTGGGCGTACCGCACTCTGCGTATCTCGACCAGCCGGTGCAGGTGGTGGCGTTGAGCACCAAGCCCGCTACGACGGCGAGTCCGTTTCAACCCGGCGACAAGATTCTTTCTCTGAATGGAGTGGCGAATCCTACGTGGGAGCAGTCTGCAAAAATCATCAAGGAAACCGCACCGGGTGCGACGATTTCCGCTGAAGTGGCGAACAACGGCGCGCATCGCACACTGGAAGTTCCTCTGACCGATGCCGCCAGTGGCGACCGCCTGCTTGGTTATGCTCCATTGGCGCCGGTGCTCGATGAAGTGGCGGCTGGCAGTCCCGCGTCACACGCCGGTTTAAAAGAAAGCGATGTTATCCAAGCGGTGGATGGCCAGCAGATTCAGTACTGGGGACAATTTGTCGAGCGGGTGCGCGGTTCCGAAGGTAAGACCGTTAAGCTGGACCTGTTGCGCAAGGGCGAGGTGGTGCACACCGAAGTTACACCCATGGCGGGCGCAACGGAGTCGGGCGAAAAGATTTACCAGGTGGGAGTGGCCGTTCGCGATCAAACTTCTTACCGCCGCACCGGAGTTGGCGAAGGTGTGCGCGATGCTTTCACCATGACGGGTCAGCGCATTTCCGAAACTCTCGGAGTGGTGGCGCAGCTCTTCAGCGGGCGCGTTTCGGTGAAGCAACTGCAAGGCGCGGTGGGTATTTCTCGCGCCGCCGGGGAAGCCGTTCGCAAAGGGCCGCTCGCGGTGCTTTCGCTGATGGTGCTCATCAGCGTAAATCTCGGCATCCTGAATCTTTTGCCCATTCCCATTCTCGACGGCGGCAACATACTTTTGCTGGCCATCGAAGGCGGCATGCGCCGAGACTTGAGCATGGCGTTCAAAGAACGCTTCGTGCAAGTGGGATTCGTCTTCCTCTTGGTGCTGTTCGCGTACGTTATGTACAATGACGTGATGCGCATGTTGCCTACGCATTCGTAAATTTTCAGCGCACAAATGGAGGCACTGCATGGCAGCATCACCGTCGCACCGTGTCTCCACCGGGGAACGCATCAACACTGCCGAAACCACCGGCAAACTCCAAAAAATATTAGCCGAGCGTGGCATCCGCATGACCAAGCAGCGCCGGGTGATTTTGCAGGTGATGGACGACGCGGAGCAACACCTGGACGTGGACCAGATTCTGGCGCGTGCGCAGAAGCTTGATGCGGGTGTGCATCTGGTTACCGTGTATCGCACGATTGATCTGCTTAAGAAACAAGGACTCATAGATGAACTGGATTTGCTGCACCTGCGCGGCGACCGCCATTACTATGAAAGTCACGGCCCGCGCGATCACATCCATGTGGCCTGCCTGCGCTGCGGAAAAGTTCGCGAATTTGAAAGCCGGCTTTACGAACAACTGAAAGAACAAATCGCCCGCGACTTCAACATGAAGGTGACTATTTCTAGAACGGAAGTAGGCGGCTACTGCGCGGATTGCCTGGCCGCCGACCCTTCGGCCGGCGCGCCCAAATCGCCTTCGACTGCGGAGCCGGTGGCGCACACTTCTCACTGCGCGCGCGAAAATCAGCGCTCTCACTAGCGGCGGTCAGAAATTTACCGGACCAGTTTAGCGGACTTCAGTTTTCGCAGCCGGTCGAAAAAGCAATTGGCTTTGGCGATGTCTTGCGCGATCTGGTCGCGAAGTTCTGCCGGGCCTGCAAATTTCTGCTCGCCGCGCAAGCGCTTCCAGAAGCGCACTTCGACACGCTTGGCGGGAATTTCGCCTTGAAAATCGAGCAGATGCGTTTCGACGGTCAGCGCTGTTCCGTTGAACGTCGGGCGCATTCCTATATTGGTTACGGAGCGGTGACTGCGGGACTCGTCTGGAAAACAAGTGCGCGTGATGTACACCCCGCGCGCCGGCAGGAGTTCCTGCTCCGGCTCCAAATTCAGCGTAGGAAAAGTAAATTTGCTTCCGGTGCCGGTGCCGCTGACAACTTCACCGGTGAGCACGAACGGGCGTCCCAGCAAGCGGCCCGCGTGGCTGACGTCGCCGGCAGCAATCTCGCGCCGGATGATGGTGCTGGAAACAATTTCTCCGCGGTGAACAACGGGCGGAATAATCACTACTTCGAATCCCAGGCGTTCGCCAAGTTCGCTCAGCAGTTTTACGTTGCCGGCCCCGCGATGACCGAAGCGGAAGTTTTCTCCCACTAAAATTGCCGCTACGCGCAGGTCGCCCATCAGCAGTTGCTCGACAAAGTCTTCGGGCCTCAGTTTTGCCAGTTCCATCGTAAACGGCAGCACTACCGCGGCTTCCACGCCCAGCATGCTGCACCACGCGATGCGCTGGGAACTGGTGGACAGGCGCATTGGGGCCGACTCCGGACGCAGAACTTTCAACGGTGGGGGGTCGAACGTCAGGGCCGTGGACACCGCATCTATTTCCAGCGCGCGTTCTGTCGCGGCGCGCAGAACCGCCTGGTGCCCCAAGTGTAAGCCGTCGAAATTGCCGATGGCTAACACGCTTGCTCGTTTTGGCGAGGAGTAATGTGAGCTCCACGCAATGGTGGAAGGAAATGTGCTTACTCCGGAAGCGCGTTTACGCGAAAGATTGACTCCGGCAGAATTCGGCTGCGTACTTTCATCGCCGCCGGCGCTGCCTTCTACGTTCACATCGAACTGCAATCTATCGTAAGCCAGCTGCACGTGCGGAAATCCCAGATCACGCAGTCTTTGATTCGTTTCCTGGTGGGATAAATCATGCGCGATGTGCGTAAACCACGCGCGCTTGGGAGCAAGTCGCTGCACCAATGCCAGCGCTTGCTCGACGGTCTGGTGCATGGGGTGAGGAATATCCCGCAGTGCGTCAATAATCAGATCGTCCAGCCCGGCGAGCAACGCCAGGGACGTTTCGGGCAGCGCGCTGAAATCGGTCAGGTACGCCGCTTTGCCAAAACGATAGCCCAAGACTTCCAGGTCGCCGTGCTCCAACGGAACGGGAATTATTCGCACGCCGAGAAGCTCGAAGGGATCGTTCACCACGTGAAGATCCACGGTTGGTACGGTGCTAAGCGTCGGTTTTCCGCTGAACGCATAGGCGAAGGCCTGCTTCAGGACCGCGAAGGTTTCTTCGTTCCCGTAAACTGGCAGCGGGGAGCCTTGGCGGATGTTGAAGGGGCGGATATCGTCGAAGCCCATGATGTGATCGGCGTGGCCGTGCGTTAGTAAGACGGCATCGAGCCGATCCAATTTTGCGCGCAGAGCTTGTTGCCGAAAATCAGGAGTGGTATCAATCACAACGTTTTGGCCGGCACGCGAAAGCAGAAGGGAAGGGCGGAGACGGTTGTCATGCGCATCAAGCGAGCTGCACACGCGGCAGTGGCATCCGGGCGAAGGGACGCCCATGGAGGTACCGGACCCGAGCACGGTAAGCTTTATCGGTTCTTTGTCTGATTCACGGGACATGGAGAAGAAAGAGCTGCCTGGCCGGGAGTTTCATAAGGTGCTACAGGAATTTCGCGCAATCGTGTTGCGCCAATTCCGAACGACGGCACAACTATCGCTTCGCGCCGACCTTGGCCTGCTGCGCAACTTTTGCGGCCTGCGCTGCCAGTGCCTGGTTTACTTCCAGGAAGGTCATCTTCAATTTGCCGAGCAGATCCACGAGCAAATTTTCTTCCTCGGGAGCCAATTGGCCTTTGGTCTTTTCGTGCAGCACGTCCAGCATGTCAATGAGCTCGCGCGCCGCTTCGGGATCAATCACCGGTTGACCAGTTCGCGGGTCCGCGTAGGCACCGAGCACCATGGCGGCGTTGCTGCCAATCATCTGAATTAAATTTTGAAACGCCGGGGAAGCTTTGGGCACGTCGGCGGGAGGCACAGCAGCCACTTGTCCTGCTGGTGCCGGCGGGGGGGCAGGATTGCGCGCGGCCTCGATGGCCGCTTCGCGCTCCGCCTTGCGCTCTTCGGCTTCTACAACATCCTGGCGAATCTCGCCCTCGGAGGTAAATGGGCGGCGGTCAATTACGCGGAAAGCCTCTTCTTGTTTGTTCTCAGCCAATGTAGTCCTCGACGGTAATGTGATTCTTCAGTTTATCACGCCTCGGTGTTTTAGCTATTGCGCTGCGCACGGTGCAGACTCGAAAAATGTGCCGGGTCATTCGCGAGCCCACTTGTCAAATTTTTCGGCTCGCCGTACAGTGGGAGGCCCGCACCGGCGATTCCTGCGGATACGTGATGTCTTCCCTTACAAAAAGAAAATCGAAGTCGCGGAGCAAATCCAGAAAACTTGTGGCCGCGCGCTCCAAAGCGGCCCGGAGCGGCGTCGTGAGCAAACTGTCCTCCGGTGAGTGGTTTGAGAAACTGGCCGCGGTGCAAAAGCGCCTGCGTGGGCCGAAGGGCTGCCCGTGGGACAGAGAACAAACGCATGCGACACTGCGCTCGTATCTCATCGAGGAAGCCTACGAAGTTCTGGACGCGCTGGATTCCGGGGACGACGCGAAGTTCGCCGAGGAGATGGGGGATTTGTTACTGCAGGTGGTGTTTCATGCGGAGATCGCGCGCGAACAGGGCCGCTTTTCCGTCGCGGATGTGGTCCGTTCCATCCATGACAAGATGGTGCGCCGCCACCCACATGTATTCGGAAAAGTTCGCGCGCGAGATTCCGCACAGGTGCTGCGAAACTGGGAACGCATCAAGGCGGAAGAGCGTCTGACCGTGCAGCAATCTGTAAGACAGGCAGCGCCGAAAAACGGCGCCGATGCTGCGACTACATCTGAAAGGCGGGCGTCACTTCTAGACGGCGTTTCGCGCGGATTACCGGCCATGCTACAGGCCCTGCAACTTACCCGCAAAGCAGCCCGCGCGGGGTTTGACTGGCATGACGCTGACGGAATTTTCGAAAAACTTCGCGAAGAAATGGCGGAGGTGCGCCACGCACTCACCGAGAAAGACTCCGCCAGGGCCGAGGAGGAGCTCGGAGATCTGCTGTTCGCGGCTGTAAACCTGGCGCGCTTCGTGGAAGTGGACCCGGAGATCGCATTGCAGAAGGCCAACGTAAAGTTCCAGCGCCGTTTTATGGAAATGGAAACCGCGGCGGCCGAGCGTGCGGGTTCCTTTGCCGATCTTCCGCGGGAAGAAATGGAATCTTTGTGGGACGCGGTGAAACTCAGGGAAAACAGCCATTCTGAAAGCCACCAGGTCAACGGTAGCGGCGGCGGGGCAAAAACAATAAACCGGAAATTGGCGGTCACCCACTCCCGATGACCCGCGATGTAGTGGTTCGCAAGTGTCAGGCGCTGAAGGAATTCGAATTGTGCCTGGCGCTGCAGAAGGAGATCTGGCAGGAAGCGGACCTGGAGACCGAGCCGGTCACCGCCTTTGTAGTGGCCGCCAATACCGGCGGGCAGGTGCTGGGCGCTTTCGACGGCGAACGCCTGGCGGGATTTACCCTGGCGGTCGTAGGGTTACGCGACGGCGTGCCCTACCTCCACTCGCATATGACCGGCGTACATAGCGATTATCGCGATCAGGGAGTTGGCCGCGCGCTGAAGCTTTTTCAACGCGACGAAGCCTTGAGCCGCAACATTCGCCTGATCTGCTGGACGTTTGATCCGCTGGAATTTCGCAACGCGTATTTTAATTTCAATCGTCTGGGGGCGATCAGCCGCAAGTATCTGCCCAACTTTTATGGTGTGACCACCAGTCCACTACACCGCGGCATCGCCACGGACCGGTTGCTTGCCGAATGGCAGCTGGATTCGCCTCGCGTGGATGCTGCCGTTGCTGGCGTAGCGCTGAGCGCCCTGCAATATTCCGCGGCTGTGGGGCTACCGCCAAGCCACGGCAAGTCATCCGGGGCCGAGCAAGACGCGCGAGTGGTGACCGCGTTGCAAACGCGCCTGCGGGAAGAATTTTTGAAGTATTTCAATAGGGGATATGCGGCGGTGGCCGTTCGTAACGAACCTGAGGCTCCCGCCTATCTGCTGGCACCCTGGAGCGATTTCTGAGAGAGCTTGCTGGCCACCAATGAAAATAAACGAACTCACGTTGCGCGAGATACATATCAAGCTGATCACTCCATTCGAAACCAGCATGGATCGCGTGGAGCACCGGCGGATTTTGTTGGTGGAAGCGAATGTGGACGGAGTCACTGGCTGGGGCGAGTGCGTAGCGGGCGAAGACCCCTTTTATAGTCCTGAAACGGTGAACACCGCGTGGATCATAGTGCGGGATCACCTGTGGCCGCTCTTGAAAGGGAGAGCCTTCGAATCGGCGTCGGAAGTCTGGAGCCTGCTGTCCCACGTGCGCGGGCACAATATGGCTAAAGGGTCTGTTGAAGCCGCAGTGTGGGACGCGGAAGCGCGGCAGAAGAATATCCCACTCTGGAAATTGCTGGGAGGAACACGGCAGGAAATCCATAGCGGTGTTTCTATTGGAGTTAAAGAATCACTTGAAGTATTGATTGCGGCGGTAAGGACGGAGATAAACGCCGGCTACCAACGCATCAAACTAAAAATCAAGCCGGGCAAAGATGTTGCGGTGGTGCAGCGGGTACGCCAGGAATTTCCGAGCATCAAACTGATGGTGGACGCTAACTCCGCGTACCGCTTGGAAGACTGGCCGCTACTGAAGCAATTGGAGAGCTTTTACCTGATGATGATTGAGCAGCCGCTCGGATGGGATGACCTGTTTGGTCACGTGGAATTGCAGAAGAAACTCGACACACCCATTTGCCTGGATGAATGCATTCATTCGGAAGAGCACGCGCTAGCCGCGGTGACCATGGGCGCCTGCAAGATCATCAATATTAAGCTGGGGCGCGTGGGTGGCTTCACACCGGCGAAGTCCATTCACGACATTTGCCAGCAGCACGGTGTGCCGGTGTGGTGCGGAGGCATGCTGGAAACGGGCATCGGACGCGCGCACAATATTGCGTTATCTACGCTGCCCAATTTCACACTGCCTGGAGATGTGACGGCAAGTAAGCGTTACTGGGCCGAGGATATCATTGATCCGGAAGTGATCGTATCTCCTCGCGGGACAATCTCCGTGCCGCAAGGGCCTGGCATCGGCTTCGAGCCGCGGCTGGAGCGGATCGAGAAACTCACTAGGCGAGTGGAACGGCTTAGTTAAAGTAGTGCTTGAGGTACTAATTTCTTCAATGCCAACCACTTCACTAAGAATTCCGATGCGGAAAGGCGGGAGTGCCGCCAGAATTGCGGTCATTCCCGGCGACGGAATCGGCAAAGAGGTAACTCCAGAGGCGCTAAAGGTGCTGCACGCGGCCTGTGCCGCGACGGGCCGGGTGATGGAGTTTGTGGAGTTTGACTGGGGCGCAGATAAATATCTTCGAGAAAAGATCAGTTTGCCCGACGGGGCGGTAGAAATGCTGCGGGAGGACTTCGATGCAGTTCTGTTCGGAGCGTTAGGCGACCCGCGCGTCCCTTCGAATCAACATGCAGCCGACATCCTGCTGGGACTGCGCTTCAAGCTGGATCTGTATGTGAATGCGCGTCCCGTGGAACTGCTGCACCAGCGACTGACGCCGCTGCTCGGGCGCAGCGAAAAAGACATCCGCTTGATGGTCTTTCGGGAAAACACGGAAGGGCTGTATGTGGGTGTGGGCGGATTTTTCAAAAAAGATACCGCGGACGAAATTGCGGTGCAGGAAGACGTAAATTCTCGCAAAGGGGTGGAGCGCATCATCCGCTACGCCTTCGAATACGCCACAAAAAAAGGTTTGAAGCGCGTCTGCATGAGCGACAAATCCAATGCCATGACTTTT
>JBBRPU010000102.1:0-9753 GCA_038227545.1 Candidatus Acidiferrales bacterium | reverse complement strand
GGTTAGCGTCAAGCGAGGTTTTGCTTTTATTTTTCCTTAAGAGAGTTTTTTCTCTTTGAGCCAAGCTGCCCTGCCGCCATCCTTCCATCCGCACTCTTTTGTGAGCGATTGTCGCTCGGTAAGTTGGGCCTCAACACTTAGTCGCAGTTACCTGCACTCGGCGGTCGAGTTCGGCTGTTCGGATCGAATGGAGTCGCGTAATCTAGCCAAAAGTGACGTGTAGGGTTATGCGACTTATCAGGAGTTGGCTGACGGAAGTTGATACATTGGTGGCTCTTTATGATACTTGGCCTCGGGAAACAATCGTCAGCTGAATTTACGGCCTATTCCCTGTAATTCCCTGTTCCAAAAGTGCACTGTGTCGTGCCGAGCCCCTTTAACCTTTAATCTGCTAGATTTGAGCCGACACATCACTTTAGACTTAGGCTATTGGTTAGGTTTTCCCTGTATTTTTCGCTGTTTTCGGTGGAGAGCGGTTCGCTCGCGACTGGATCCACCGCCATACTTTTTCGCCGCCGGGACCAAAAATGGATTTGAGGTTGGTGAGCCCACCACGCATTTCGTTTTGCGCGAGCCGTTCATGCTTTTGGAGCAACTCAACAGACGGGATCACGGCGGGTCCGGCAGGCGACGATGTGGAATCTAGTTTCCCATTCGGGGTAGGCGTGAATCACATCGGTATGGGCGTCTTCCTGCCATCCGCCCAGCGCGGGGGACTTGAATAGATCGCGCGGACGTCCCAGCGCGTCAATGGAATATTCCGCAAAGTTAAGCGCCTGTCGCGCCTCTGCTGCAAGAGGTCGCCCGTTTGGAGCATTGTGCGTCTGGCGCGCGCGAGTAAACTTTTGAGATTGAGGTGAACCTTGATGACTTCCGAGTGGCGTGGGAAATGGGCGCTGATTACCGGGGCCAGCGCGGGAATCGGCGTGGCACTGGCAAATGAATTGGCGGCGGGTGGAACCAATCTGGTTTTAACCGCGCGCCGCGAGGAGCGATTGGCAGAATTGGCTCGCGCGCTGGAAACGAAACACAAGATTAAGACCGCGGTGTTTGCCGCGGACCTGGCGGAAGTAACCGCGCCGGAAAAAATCTACAACTTCACACGCGAGCGGCAGTTCAACATCGAGCTGCTGATCAATAACGCGGGCTTTGGCGCCTACGGAGAGCTGCACACTGTCGAGGCCGGCCGTTTGCTGGATATGGTGCAGGTGAATTGCAGCGCCGTTGTTTATCTGACGCGATTGTTTCTGCCGGGCATGGTGGAGCGGCGCAGCGGAGACATCTTGATCCTGGCATCCACGGCATCGTTTCAGGCCGTGCCGTATATTTCCACGTATGCGGCGACGAAAGCGTTCGATCTGCTTTTCGCGGAAGGCCTGGCCGAAGAAATGAAGCCTTACGGAATCCGGGTTTGCGCGCTGTGTCCGGGGTCCACGGAATCGGAATTCCACGTGGTGGCAGGGCAGGAAAAATTCATGCGCAAAGCTGAGACCGCGGAGAAAGTGGCGCGCACGGGTCTAACGGCGCTGGCGGCGGGAAAAAGCTATGTAATTTCCGGGCTGGGAAATTATCTCGGCGCGGTGGGCGAGCGGCTGGTGCCACGCAGAGTGGTGACGCGCATCGCCGGGAATATTTTTAAACCTCGCAAAGATTGATGCCAGGCACACAGTCTACTGTTTGAAGGCACGCCGCGCGTCATCCAGACACGACTACGCCTTTCCCGCCGCGATCGTCTGCGACGAGAAAGGCGCGCCGTCTTCAGGAGAGAAGAGCGTCGGAAAATTTAGTTGTTGTTGACGGGGGCTGGAGCATCCGCGGGCATGGCGCCCCCATGATGACCGTGGCCACCGGGGCCGCCCTCTTTCACGGTGTAGTCCGCTGGCACGGTGAAGAGCGCCGCGGCGGGCTCGGTCTTCTGAATGTTTGTCAGTGAAAACGTAGTGGTGCCAAAGCGCGGATCGCTGCGGCTGCTCTTCACCACGGTTTGCAGTTCGGGCGAAAACCAGTGCTCGGAGACCACCGAGATGGGCTTATCGTTTCCGATTTCTCCTACCGCGATGGTATGAGTGACGCGAGTGCCTTCGGCACTTACACCGTTTACCATTTGCGTGCCCAGCGATTCCTTCTTCACCGCACCGGAGGCTTCCGCCTGTTGCTCGTGAGCTTGCATTTTCTGGTGTAAGTTTTCGGCGTCACCGGACGCCCCCGGTTTGCCGCCATGATCGCGCATGCTCATTTTGTCGGCGATTTTCTCATCCACGTGGAGCATGTAATGCACGCCGGCGACGGGATCGAAAATCACGATCATCTTGTGCGGGCCGCCAGCGGCCATCGGACCCATACCACTGAACGTCGTTTCGCGGCGGGAGCGTCCTTCGCTATCTCGATACAACGCGCCCTGCGAGGTGCGATGAATGGCCGTGCCGTCCTGCAAAGTCTGCGTGGTCTCCGCTGTGGAACTCGCGGAGAACGGCGCGCCCTTCACCAGCTTGCCGCCGTGCATGCCTTCGAAGCCCATCAACTCCATCGGACCGCCGAAGGCATGTGCTTCGCCGCCGGGTCCGCCGGGCCCCGGACCTTGCGCGCGGACGGCGTTGGAACTCAATACCGATACCGCGAACACACCACCTGCGACCACATTCAACCAAACCCGTCGTGTCATGTCTTTCTCCTCTTTCTCTCCCGATCGCAGTGCATTCAGCACTGCGCGAAACTTTTTTATTTATTGCGGTAAGCGCACCGCTTGCGGCGAGCCATCGCCGGCGACCAGCACATCCACTTGAATCCAGTCACCGGCAGTTTCTTCGTTCACCGGCAATCCAAGTGCCGCCAGAGAAGCTCGCTGCATTCCAAGACGCACAATGGCGCCATCTTCCGCACCGTAAAAAGTGGCACCGGGCAGTTGCGTAAAATCTCCGTCGGCATTTGCGGAAAGATTGCTGGCCCAGAGCATTTGGGAGGAACTGCCTAACGCAGCGCCGCCGTTACGGATAACCGCGGAGGCGGATGGGTTCGCATCACTAAGGCTCTGCAACGAATTCTGAGGCTGAGTTTTTGCGAGCGAGCGCTGACGCCACTGATGCAAATTCCACACTCCCATCGTAAACACAATCATCGCAGCGGCCGCGAGTGCCCACATGGCCACCTTCATAGCGCGGCGGTCGCGACGCGATTGGTGCTTGAGTCGAAATTGTTGCAGCACGCGGGTTTCCACGCGTGACGGCACCGCAAGATCGCGTGTGGCTGCGCCAAGCGCCGCCAGCTCCACCTGTGCGGCGCTCCAGGACGCTTGCAGCGCCCCACATTTCGCACACGAGCGCACGTGTTGCGAGGCTCGCTGGCGGCCCTCCTCGTGGAGCGCGCCCTCGCGCTCGAAATCCAGCCCAACGATTTCAAATTCTTCGCAATTCATGGGTACGCGGTCATTCATAAAAGTTATCCGGCCGAGCGCCAGCGCTGCGGTGCATCGCGAAGCATCTCCAGCTTGGCCAGCAACAACGCGCGTCCGCGATGCAGGCGCGAGCGAATCGTACCGATGGGGCACTCCAGCAATTGCGCGGCTTGCTGGTAAGTCAACTCTTCCAGTTCGCAAAGCACTACTGTTTCGCGAAACTCCACCGGGAGTTCCTGCACCGCGGCGCGAACTTTTTCCAGGCGCTCGCTTTGCTCCGCCCACATGGCGGGAGTGTGAGGATCGCGGGGCGTGATACCGGCGCCGCGCCCGTCTTCCGAACGCTCCACAAGAGAAATTTCTCGCGGCTGGCGCTCGTTATGCTTCATGACTTTGTTGCGCGCGATCCCGAAAAGAAAAGCGGGCAGCGTGCCGCGCATCGCGTCGTACCTGGCCGGCTCTCGAATGAGCGTCATGAAAACATCCTGAACAATTTCTTCGGCGCCCCAGCCGCTGCCGGTCATGCGCAGCGCGAAACGATACAAAGGACCCGCGTGCCTGCGATAGAGAGTGGTAAAAGCCTCTTCATCGCCTTTCGCCGACCGTTTGAGTAACGCCTCGTCCTGATCTTTTTCTGGGATTTTCATCTCGCTTGATCAGGCAATTTGCGTTTCATCGAGTATTTCCCTGGTTCGGCGCAAAAAGTTCCCTGCGGCCCAGAATTGTTCCGAATAACAAATAAGTTGCGTGGTCACAAGGCATTGGACGGCATGCCGTAGATTAAGGTTTTCTCGGTTCGGACATTAATGCCTGGTCGTTAGCCACTATAGTGAGACTTGAGCCGCGTGCGCTGTGGACTCGTGCGCCGGCCTGCCAAAGCTGTGTTAGTGTAAATTTTCCAGCCAATAAGGGAGAGGAATGCCCCGACCGAAGATATTTTCCACCAGGCCGCTCTTTGATGAGGCGCGCCAGATTCTGCAGGAAAAATGCGAGGTCGAGTACTGGCCTAAGCCGGAACGCATTTCGCGTGAAGAACTTTTTGGTCGAGTAAAAGACAGGCAGGGACTGGTGTGCCTGCTTACCGAAAGAATTGACGATGCGCTTTTGCAAGGCGCGCCGAAACTGAAGATCGTCGCCAACATAGCGGTGGGCTTCGACAACATTGATGTACCGGCTTGCACCAAACGCGGCGTGGCGGTGACCAATACGCCGGGCGTACTGGACGAAACCACGGCGGATTTCGCGTGGACGCTGATGATGGCGGTGGCGCGACGGCTCGGCGAAGGAGAAGCGCTGGCAAGATCGGGCGGCTGGAAGGGCTGGGATCTCGACCAACTGGTGGGCACTGATGTTTACGGGAAAACGCTCGGCCTCGTTGGCTTTGGCCGCATCGGGCGCGCAATGGCGCGCAGAGCCGCGGGATTCAACATGAAAGTGTTGTACACCGACGTACAGAAAGCGGACGAAGCGGTGGAAAAAGAACTGCACGCCGAATATCGCGATTTTAACGCCCTGCTGGCAGAATCCGATTTCGTGAGTGTGCACGTGCCGCTGCTGGAAGAAACCCGCGGGCTGTTTGAGGCTGCCAAATTTTTTAGAATGAAGCCGACCGCCTACCTGATCAACACTTCGCGCGGATCGGTGGTGGACGAAGCGGCTCTTGTACACGCGCTGGAGAGCAAAAAAATCGCAGGCGCGGCGTTGGATGTTTATGAAAATGAGCCGTTCATCCACCCAGGGTTGAAGCGCGCCAACGTGGTTCTGGCCCCACACATGGCCTCGGCATCATTGGAGACGAGGAGCAAAATGGCGAGCATCGCGGCGGAAAATGTGAAAGCGTTTTTTGAAAACAAGCGGCCGCCCAACATTCTGAATCCCGAAGTTGTGAAATCCGCCTGAACCGAACGATAATCCCCGCATGGGGGATTTGAAGCAACTCGCCCGCCGCATTTTCCACGAAACTTTAGCGGCCATTGATATCCCGCGCACAATGCAGCGAAGGGTGTACTTCGAGCACTCCTGGCTGCTGCGTTGCGATGACATCAGCGTGGACACGCGTGAATTTTCCAATGTTCACGTCGTGGCTATCGGCAAGGCCGCGCATGCAATGCTCGACGGCCTGCGGTTGTGCCTGCCCACGAATATTTCGTTTGGGGGAATAGTTTCTTCGCCAACCGCGCCACTACGGCCCCATCGCTACGTTCAGTATTTTGCCGGCGGGCATCCCATTCCCAATGAGAGCAGCTGGCATGCCGCCCGGGCCATTCTTGAAATGCTCTCTAAATGCGATGAACGGACGCTGGTGTTTTTCCTTTTGTCCGGGGGCGGGTCGGCGCTTGTGGAGCTGCCGCTCGAATCGCATTTCGATCTCGCGGATATGCAGCAGGTACATCGGGCGCTGGTGCATTGCGGCGCGCCGATTGACGACATCAACGCGGTGCGCAAGCACATTTCCGCGGTGAAAGGTGGCCGGCTGGCGCAAGCCGCCGGGGCCGCCACAAAAATAACACTCGCCGTAAGCGATGTTCCCCTGGGAAAAGAATCGGCGCTGGCCAGCGGCCCGACGTTGCCAGATCCGACGACCTGGGCAGACGTGCAGAGAGTGATGGAGGAATATTCTCTCCGCGAGAAATTTCCTGAGGTGATATCGCGCTGGATGGCGCAAAGCGCCCTGCCGGAAACGCCCAAGCCGGGTGACTCGGCTTTTCACCGCGCATATTTCTCATTGTTGCTGGGGCAGGATGGCCTGTTTCATCCCGCACATGGCGCCGCGGAAGCCGCCGGTTGCGTGACTTGTTGCGACAACACCACCGATGACTGGCCCGTCGAGCCCGCCGCGGAATATTTATTGGCGCAACTTGAAGAGTTACGCGCGGCCAATCCCTCCAGGCGGGTGGCGGTGATCGCCGATGGCGAGGTCAGCTCCCCGGTTACCGGAAGCGGAATCGGCGGAAGAAACGCCGCCTTCGTGCTTGCGTGCGTCGCGAAAATCGCGGGGAAGCGCATCGCGGTGCTAAGCGCCGGGACCGACGGGATTGACGGGAACAGTCCCGCTGCAGGCGCGGTAGCTGACGGGGAAACCGCGGCGCGCGCGCAAGCGGCGGCTCTAAATATCGCCGAGGCATTTCGACGCAGCGATGCGCATACGTTTTTTAATCAATTGGGCGATGCGCTGATGACAGGCCCCACAGGAAATAATTTGCGAGATCTTCGCATCCTGATCGCCGAGCCGTGAACAACCGGCCAGCCAGTCGCGCAAAGCGATATTACGGTTTTGCCGGCAACCGTGTTTCCATCACCTTCAGTCGGCCGTTCATTTCCTCAAGGAGATGTTCTAATTTGTCCAGGCGGTCCGCGACTACGGAGTGATTTTTTTCGCCACCAGTGTCGCTATCCGCGCTCTCGTTATCCTCGTCGTCATCCGCGCCGGCTTGCGCGTGGGCTTCGGGCTTTTCCTTCGCCGGACGCTTCAGCTTGGCGATCTGCGCTTTGATCATCGGCGTCATTTCAATGCTGAGATCGTTGCTCTTGAGCATTTCTTCCAGAGCAGGAATCGCGGTGGCATCGCCGCGGCCTCCCAACGCAAAAAGCGCCGCCATGCGCACCGGGAAGTGCGGCTCCGAAAGATACGCCGCAATCTGCCTGGTGATTTCTGTGTTGTCTTTCTGCTGCCGCGCCAGGCTGGCGATAGCCGCTTCGCGCGTCGGCATCGGCTTGCCGATGGCGCTCCACGAACTCAGCACCGGCACGGCCTTATCATCCCCGAGCGGCCCCAGCGCACGCAGTGCAGCGTTGCGCAGAAAATCGTCCGGTGAATCCGCGGTGATGGCCGCGTTCAGAATCCTGAAGGCGTCGGGTGATTTTAGCTTGCCGAGCGCCTGCAGCGCCGCGGCTCGCGCGCGGAAAGAATTGTCCTGCTCGGCAATCACCGGAAGCCGGGCCAGCACTTCTTTGTCGTCTTTGAAATTTCCCAGCGCCGCTACGAGCCGCGAGCGCAGCCAGGGTTCTTTGGCCGCATCAAGCGCCGTTAGAACTTTCTTCGCAGCCTGCGCGCCTCCCAGCGCGCCCAGGCTGTCTGCGGCGGTGGCGCGTACTCCCCAGGCCTTGTCATTGAGTGCGGAGTCGCCGAGCGCGTTGATGACTTCTTCGTCTTTTTCTTTGGAAGTTTTCAGGGCAACCGCGGCATCGGCGCGATCCGAAAGCTCCGCCGCATTCTTGAGTTGATACAGCCACTCTTTTTTATCTTTATGGACTTCCGCGGTCTTTAAGATATGGCCGCCTTTGTCGAACAGCAGCATCAGCGGAGCGGAGCTCGCGGGCAACAAGAAAGTCTCCGCCTGCTTCGCAACGGTAATGGGATACAAATGCGAACCGGCCGAAGTAGTGATCTCCACATCCACCGGCATGGTGAAAATGCCCACCCGGCCTTCCGCCTTCTGAGTTTGTTTTACCGTAAGCGCCACTTGATGCTTGCTGTCGTCGTACGTGTAGCCTACGTCGTATTTCGGAGCGCCCGCGCCGTAAACCCACTGGTTGAAAAATTGTTGCACGCTGGCGTAGCTGGATTCTTCCACGGCTTTCACGAAATCGGCGGTGACCACATTTTTGCCGCGATTCACTTCCAGATAGTGTTTCAGCGCGCGATGGAAGCGCTCTTCGCCCAGGTGGCGCCGCAACATGTACAGCACCCAGCCGCCTTTGTTGTAGGCGTTCTGATCAAACTCGCCGGAATCGTCGAAATCGTGGCGCACGATCGGTTTTTTATACAGCGATGATTGCGCGAACCAATTGCGCGCGCTGCTCCAGCGCTCATAATCAACTTGCTCCTTGGGGAAATGCGCTTCGGCCCAAATAGTTTCGCCAAATGTAGCGAAGCCTTCGTTGAGCCAGATGTCACCCCAGTCCTTACAGGTGACCAGATCGCCGAACCACTGGTGCGCCAGTTCGTGCGAAATCAGGTCGTCCTGGCCGGTGGCGTATTCGCCCGCGAGCTTGGGATGTTCCAGCGAAGAACTGGTGTTGGTGGTGGCGCTGGAATTTTCCATTCCACCGGCGATGAAATCATCCACCATGACCTGCGCGTATTTTTCCCATGGATAGTCCACGCCAAAAATCTTGTTGAAGTTTTCAATCATCTGCGGCGTGCGCCCGTAATTTATCGGCAAGCGATCTCCGCGGCCCTTCGGGGCGTAGTAGGTGACCGGCAAACCTTTGAACGAATCTTTCACTTCGTCAAATTCTCCGGCGACGACGGTAATGAGGTACGTGGAGCTGGGCAGAGATTCCTTCCATGTCCAGATCTTCATGTTGTTGGCCGCGTTCGTGACACCCGTCAGTTTGCCGTTCGCGATAGTGAGCCACGATGCGGGCACGGTGAGAACTGTTTCGGTGGTCAAGCGGTCGTTGGGATAGTCGTACGTCGGCAAATAGTAGCGGGTATCTTCCGATTCGCCCTGCGACCAGATTTGTCGCGGGCGATCGGGGTAATCTTTGTCCGGCAGAATAAAATAAAGGCCCTTGGTGGGTTTTCCGTCGTAGTGAATGTCTATTTCAAATTTGCTTCCGGCTTTGGCGGCGGTGACCGGAACGATTAGCTTATCGGCGGTGCTTTCGAATTTTGCGGGCGCTTTGTTTACAGTGACGCTCTGAATGGTCAGCCCCACCGAATCGAAAACGATTTTGGAAATGTCGTCGTGGAGTGTGGAGACGCTGTGAATCACTTCGCCGATAACTTTTTTCTGCTCCACATCGAAACGCAGGATGATTTTCGAGTGTTGCAGGTCGTAATCGCGATTGCGAGCGTAGGGTTCGTCCGCGCGCAACGAAAAAGCGACGCCGACAATAAGAACGGCGGCGGCCAGCAGCCTCCGGGCATCGCGCAGGCGCGGCTTTCGGCTGCCAAACAGATTCCTGATTAAACGTTCATTCATTTGGCGCCCTTTCCATGACGCAATAATCTATGTCGTGCTTTCTATCTTGAGAATCGAATGCCCGGCGTTGCGCAATGCCGCCGCAGCCGCCTGCAAATCACTCGATTGCACCAGCAAATAATCGGTATCAAAGGTGGATATCGTGAATACGCTGATATTTTTCTGCGCCAACGGCGCGACCAGTGAAGCAAGCACTCCCACCGCCGACAAATCGAAGGGCCCGTGAACCTTGGCCACGCGCCAGTGGAGATCCGAGCGCAAGTCGGCGGGCACCAGATCCGCCTCCGCAACAATTGAAAGCTCTTCGCTGGTTCGTGTACTCGAAAGAAACTCTCCGCCATTGGCCCACACAGGCACCGGCGTGTCCGCCGCCAACCTGCAAATGGTAAAAAGTTTCGGAAGGATGGAAATTGTTAACGTGTGCTTCGCTGC
>JBBRPU010000101.1:0-9797 GCA_038227545.1 Candidatus Acidiferrales bacterium | reverse complement strand
TGCAGAATATCCAATGCCCAAAAATTTCCTGGAAGCGGCCACCGAAATAGCCCGTGAAGCCGGCCAAATCCTGCGCGAAGAAATCGCGCGCCCGGCAAAAATCAGCTACAAAGGCGATGAAGTAGATCTGGTCACGCAAGCCGATAAGCGCTCGGAAGCGGCCATCGTAGCGCGGCTCACCGAATTGTTTCCCGATCATGCTATCGCCGCGGAAGAAGGCACCGGCCATGAAACGGCCTCGGGGTCCGGCTACCGATGGCACGTGGACCCTCTCGACGGCACCACCAACTTTGCGCACGGCTACCCTTGTTTTTGTGTGTCCATCGCGGTGACCCAACACGATGTGTTGCTGGCTGGGGCGATCTACAACCCTATCTCCGAAGAACTGTTCACCGCCGCTCGCGGTGAAGGCGCCGCGCTGAACGGCAAACCCATCCATGCTTCCAAAATTTCAACGCTGACCACCAGTCTGCTGTGCACCGGTTTTCCCACTCACAACCGCAAGGCCAGTCCCAATCTGCGTTACTACGGGGACTTCACCATGCACTCGCACGGCGTGCGGCGCGACGGTTCCGCTGCGCTGGATCTGGCCAGCGTCGCTTGCGGCCGCTTCGAAGGCTTCTGGGAATTTGGATTGAAAGCGTGGGATACCGCCGCGGGAGTTCTGCTGGTGGAAGAAGCGGGTGGCAAAGTAACTGATCTCGCCGGCGAACCGTATCGCCTGGGCGGGCCGGTAGTCCTCGCTACCAACGGTCTCATCCACGAAGAGATGCTGGGCCTCGCCGCCAAAATCGCGCAGCGTGAACCGCTGCAGTTATAGCTCCGCGCAAGACATACGTAAGAACAAAAAAAACCAGCGCCAGACTGCGGCGCTGGTTCGCACTTGTTTATCTGAGTAGAGCTTCTGCTTTTACTGTTGCGGCAGCAGCAGCTGAGTAAAGCCGGTAGTATTGACGTCGCGGAACAGCGGCGTGCGCGGCGGCAAGAACTGCGGCTGGAGGAACTCTATGTCAAAGGTGTAGTCACGAGCCGGTGGACTGTAGACCGTTGTGCAGCACTTGAATATGCCGACCGCCTGGTGATTAAGGAACAGACTGATGAGCGATCCTCTATAGTGCAAGTTCTGCCCGCCCCAATTTTCTATGTAGCGCAGGAAGTTGTGAACTCCGCCATCGGTGCCAAAATCCTGGCCACCGTAAGAAGGCTGCGCGAAAGAGAAACCCTTGCCGGCGACAATGGCCACGCGGTACCAGGTATCCGTGGATATACGTCCACCGGTATTGAATGGAGAGGAGAAGGAGTTCACATCGTTCCAGTTCTTGGATAGCAGCGTTACCGCGTCCGCGACAATGGAAGTAGCCACGTGCGGGTCCGCCCAACCGTTTCCACCGGAATTAGAGTTGTAATCGCCTTCCAGATAAACCGGGTTTTCCGCTGCGATGGTTAGGCCGCAGTTGATCACGGCGCCGCCAGTGGTACCCGGGCAAGGCCCGGTCTGCAGCAAGCTGCCGTTCACAACTTTCATCGCACGGCGGAAGAAGAACGTAGGATTTTCACGCGCCTCGTTGGCGTGAATGATGTACGCGCTCGGCCAGATGGCGGTGCCCGAAGGATTGTTGGTGATGTTGCATCCGGGATACGGAGCAAAAACGTTCGCCGCGGGGCCGGAGGTATTCGTGCCCATGTTCGGTACGCCAGGCTTGGGGCTATATCCGCCCGTCCACGGAGTGCCGCCGAGATATTTCCAAAGCGTAGCAGGCTTCAGCGCCTGTCCTGGATCCTGGCCGTAGGTGAAGAGAAAACCGTTGCCGTCAAGATCTTCTGCTGGTTGCACACCTTTGTCCGGGCAACCGGAAGCTACTGTGGAATTGATGAAATCCGCGAAGCCGTATTCCCCGGTTTCATTCTGTGTAAAAGACAGCGGGGGCCAGGGGCCCGGCAGCAGAGCACCGTTTACCCAGTTTCCACGGCGGTCCGAAAAGTACACGGTGAAGTCGTTAGGAGCCGTCAACGGATCGCGCGAGCCGGGGCCGCTTCCGGGAATTGTGCCAGCCAGCCACTTCGCGATATTGCCGGCGTCGAGTTCCACGTAGTGCATCACCCCACCCGGCGTGACCATATCTTTGTAATTTATCGCTGGGGCTGCTCCGATCGTGCCCGCGGGAGACACGTCGCGGATGGCACCTTCGCGGGTGTCAAATAAGGAGTTTGGCCAGAAGTCCGTGCCCGCACGGTTTAAGATATTGCCGCCTGCAAATCCGCATCCGGTGTTGCCCGGACCGGGATTGTCGCGGATGCGCTGTAGCCTGATGAGGGCGTTTGGAAAAGGCTCGGGACAAATTCCCGCATCCGGAGCTTGTTGCGCTACCGGCAAACCCGGGAGGATCGGACTGGCCAGGAGGGGCACCGGCCCAGTCGGATTAATGTTTTTGCCTACGTAGCCAAGTCCAAGAACTTCCAGCGTCACGTCTTGAAAGGTCCCACACGGACTAAGCGCCATTGAGGGTCCGAGTTGGATTTCAATTTTGAGGAAACCGGCGGTCGTCGCAATACCCGGAGCCACCCAGTAGCCGTCGCCCGCAGGCGCTACCTCGGAAGATGGCGTGTAGGTCGCCAGCCCGCCCGCACTGGCAAGCGGCACCAGGTTTGCGCCCAGTTTGCCCCTCAGGTAAGTGATCTGCGGATCCGGTGAAGCCTGCAACGCTGCCCAAGTTTGGGAAAGCTTCCCCAATTCGAAAGGCTGCGTGGTGTTGTCAATGCAGGGCATGTTCATGATGTCCGCGGGATTGTCGGACAACAGAATCTTGATGCTCGCCTGCGCGAAGTAGCGTTGCTGCGTAACCACCGGAGCGTCCGCTGGTATGGGACGGCGAATAATGTCTATCGGTTTAGTGCCTGTTCCAAGAGTTACGATGCCCAGATTCAGAGGGGTCGCACCCGTTATGATATTGCTCTGGTAAGTGCCCTGGGAAAGTGCCGGCCAGGCCGGATTCGCCGGAGAGCCCAGCGTGCCTGTTAGGCTGCCTTCACTGTAGGCCAGCGGTCGCATTCCGCCGCTTCCTGTAGTCACGTTCACCGCACCACCATAAGAACCGGTCGTCGTCGGGTAGCCGTTCGACAAATTGGTGCGCACGATATTCGAGACCACCGTAACTTTGTCGGGGAGGTTCAGCCCGGACCCTGCCGCCAGGAACAAATTTCCATTGCTGTGAGTGCGGCCACCGAAGTTGAATACCGGCCCAGGAAAAAAGCTGCAATCGAGGTCGCAGAAAACGCCGAACTGGAACATCGGGATGCCAACGGTCTGGGTGGTGCGCTGGAGTTTCACTTCGGTGCCCTGCTGCGTGCGCGCCGTCACCGTCAACGTATATGGCGTAGCCAGCGCAGTCATGCCCTGGTAAGGCGACGTGCCCGACTTGATCTGCGTTACCGTGGCGACAGGCGCCCCAGGCGATCCCGGGTATTGCAGCTGGTAACCGGAGGTGCCATCGAACTGGGTATAGACAATGCCGTTGAGTATCGGAGGCTGCGAAGCAATCGCCGCAAGTTGTGCCGCGGTCGGCGAATAGTTCTTGTTGAACAGCGTGCCCAGGTCGGCGGTGATCTTCTCCATGCCGGCTTCCGAAGCATAGAACGCGCGGCTGTAGTCGTTGTTCATGCCGCTCATCTTTTGGCCTTCGGTGATGAGCAGGACGAAGCCGATCAGCAAGCTGGACATCAGCAGCATCAACAGAATCGTGGTGAGCAGGGCGATGCCGGCCTCGCGTCGCAATAATTTTTTGGGGGCTTTCATCGTCAGTCTCCTATTTGTACTGGTCAACGTAAGACAGGCTGCGGAGGCAAACCTGCGTTTGAATGCTGTTACGAAGATAAGCGGAAGATCCGGCGGTGTTTAAAGCATTGTCAGAACGCGCACCGAGGTAAATCCCCACGTTTCGAATCTGGTTTTCAGAGTACGTCGCCGGCACTCCAGGTTGGTTGGAGAGCACCGTTCCGCCGCTCACGTAGCTATACGTGAACTGCAAATTCTCGATGGTCTCTCCCACCACTACGCCCGGTTTGAAATTCGTCCGGCGCATCAGCCGCACACGGCCAGGAACGGTAATGTCGTCCAGGTAGTAGCTGATCATCCAGATGCGCGAGGCCGTGGTAGGCGGGTAAGTTCCCAGGTACGTGCGCACTCCGGCGCCGCTGGTGGTGTAATTTTGCAGTTGGATCAGCGTACCCGCCGGTTTGCCCGTGCCATTCAAGTTGAAGGCGTCGCCTGCCGACAGGCCACTGGCGAAAGTCAACGTCTGGCCTGAAACCGCGGTCACCGTCTGCATGGCCGTGCCGTTCACATTGGTGAAGAGAATCAAGTCGCCCGGGCTCATAGGTATGTTGGCGGCGCCGAGATCGGTGCAGTGAACCTTGCCCGCCACCATAGTGGTGTTGTCAAAGAAAACCGTGTCGCCGCTGGCGTTAATCGTTCCGGCGCATCCAGGATCCGTTGCAAACGGAGTTTGGTTGATCGGTTTATCGTCCAGCCCCAGTGTATTATCCACGTACATCATGGTTATCAGGTCCGTGGGTGTAAGGGACGAGGCGTCCGGGCTGTTGATGGTATTTCCAAGCCCGTCTCCCGGCTCAACCGCAGGGAGCGTGGTGTTGCAGATGGGAAATTCCAGTGCCCCCGCTACCAGTGTGGGGCGGTTCACGGCGGAAACACCGGTGGCGCATCCCGAACCGGGCGCGCCGGTGTTAGGGATGGCGATGCCTCCCACCGGTATACCGGTGCCCGCCTGAATCAAGTCCTGCTGGATAAAGTTCATGCCCGCGCGCAGGTTGTCGGAGATGTCCGCTTTCAGCGACACCCGCTGGTTGGTGTTGGCGGAATCCCGGAACGCCGACACCGTTGCGGCCAGAGCGATCAGCGCCACAGCCATCGCCACCATCATTTCTACTAGCGTAAAGCCCGACTGTTTTTTCATGCCCGAAGCTCCTGCGTTCTCAGTAACGCTCTAAGCGAATGACGAGATATAGCTGATCAATGTATGCGTACGCTGCATGGACCCGACGTGATACGCCACCGTCACGGTAATCTGCCGAAGGTTAGGCTCGTTGTTTCCGGCGGTGTCCACCACTGGAATGATGTCAATAGTGCGGGTCATCCACGGATTCAAATCCACCTGGCGGTCCGTGGAGGTTCCGATTTGCCCCGAAGAATTGGGGCCGATTACGATAAATTCGTTCGGAGAGCCGGCGTCTGCCGCGGTGCCCACCAGGCCATCCGGACCGGGCTGCAGCATCGGCTGCGCGCCGGTGACGAATACCCCGCCGGAGGGGGTATTCTGAATTTCTGCCCAGCTCAGCGTCTTGTTATCGCGCGCGGTGAAAATTGCTTCCACCGCCTGCTCCGCCTTTTTCTCGGCGATGTAGTCGTACTGCGTCAAACTGGCGTAGTAAATTCCCTGCGCATAAACCGCCGCCAGAGACAACACGCCGAAAGAGAGCACCATGATGGAAATCAACGCTTCGATCATCGTGAAACCACGTTGCTGCCCAATTCGCTTTCGTCGGCGCTCCATTGCTTGGCTCCTTATTCTCTCCATAGCGAACCATCCCATGAATATGTCCGCACTCGGCCGGTCGCTCCCAGAATGGTGATAGCCCGCGCCGAGCCGCTGTTGGACGGAATTCCCAAGAAAATCGATGCGTTGACTGGATTGCTGTTCCCGATCAGGTCCAGGCCCGCCAGCGCCGATGTACCTACTAACGCTCCCGAGGTCGTAAACATCACCGCCCAAGCCCCACCGCCACCGGGTTGCGACAGATTGATAGCTGATGTGTTCCCAAAAGCCATGGGAGTGTCCGGCAATCCCGGAAACACGTAAAACTGCGCTCCAGTGTTGACTCCCTGGTCCGCATCATTCAGATACACGGGGGGCAACGCCAAGCCGGGCGTCTCGCCCAGGCGGTACTGAACCGTGGTTTGAATCTGGTTAGGGAGAGTGAAATCAATGCGCACGTTGCGGCGCTTGGAGATCGCCAGTTCGCGCGCCAATCGAATCTGAGCAACCACCCCGTCCCGAGCGGCGTTGGCTTTGTAACTCTGCAACGTGCCCTGCGTCAGAATGATGGCCATCGCTGAGAGCACGAAGATCACGAACACTACAATGAGTACTTCTACCAGCGAGAACCCTGCTTGAGATCGTTCGCGGCGCTGCGTCATGCTGTGACTCCCAGCGGGATAAGGCATCCCGGGACTTCCAGTCGTAACAAGAGATTGCATGTATGCCTCCATCACATCCTGCTTAGTAAGCCATTCATTTCGTTGCACATATACTAAAAATAGGGGCTAACGCTGGGGGCTTCGCGCTGGGCGATGTAACGAAAGGTTACAACTTAAGGGCCCTCAGCCACCCTCCGCCGAAGACTAACCCTGGTCCCAGCGACGCCAGAAAAATGGGTTTCCGCGATCCGGCCTCCAATTTTGAGGCCGCCTCCATCGCCACACTCAGCGCCACGCCGCAAGTGGACGAACCCAGGTTTCCGTAAATTCGGGCTACTACCGGGAAGAGTTCCGCCGCTACCGCGCACTGTTTGGCAAGCAAAGTTACCAGCCTTGGGTTGGGCTGGTGCGTGGCGAATGCACCGACCTCTTTCCGCGCAATGCCGCTCTGCTGTTCGATGGCGCCGATCACTCGCTCCATGCGGGTAATGGCCGCGCGAGACAAAGCTTCCCCGTCAAACTGCACCGCCAAGCCGCCATCCTTCGTGTCTGCCACGCTTATGGCTTCCGAATACTGGCTGGCGCAGCCAAATACGAATTTTCCCAGCGAATACTGCGCGGCTTCTCCAACGCGTGGTTTCGAGCTCAACACAAACGCGCTGGCACCGTCGCCAAACAAGCCGCCAAATTCTCCCTGCACCCGCCTGGGCAAAAGTGAGCGGCTATGCACGTCGGCGGTGACGATCGCAATGGTGCGAGCCGGCCCGGATTCGAGGAAAGCCTGCGCCATGGCCAGCGCGTTCAACAAGCCCAGGCAGGCGCCACCTACATCTACCGCTCCGCAGTTTTCGCGAGCGCCAATCTGTTTGTGAACTTGCGCCGCCAGCGAAGGATATTCGCGATGAGTTTCGCTCGTGGCAATGATCCAGTCGAGCTCCGCGGGCGGACAGCCAGCCACGTGCAGCGCTTGTCGCAACGCGGCGTCAGCGAGCGTCAGCTCGTTCTGCTCCGCCGCGGCGTAGGAGAGAGATTCGATTCCCGCGCGGTCGCGCAATTTGCCCAGCGGCATTCCGAAAGCGCGATCAACTTCCTCCGACGGCACGCGTCGCGAACCCAACGTGGCAGCCCAACCCGCCAGGGCTACTCCGGTAATTTGTTCTGCTGAGCCAAGGCCTCTCGATTGACCGGCTGCGCCGCCGGAAGCAATCCGTTCTATCGGCGCCTTGCTCTTTTTATGCGGGCCGGAGACTAAATGCTTAACTTCGACCTCGTCGCCTTGTGCCCTCCAATATTCCGCCAATACATCCGCAACCAGGCGGCGATGACATTTTTCCGGTCCCGGCTCGGTACAAAGAAAAGCTATCTTCGCCGGCCATTCCGCGGTGTCGAGAGTTTCCGGAACGCCGCGCGCTCTCAACAACTCGAGAAATGACGCTTCGTAGCTGTCCCAATTTTTGTCCGCCTGATATTTCTTTCGCACCTCGGGCGTGGGAGCCAGAAGGGGTTCATGCCGGTACGCGATACTGGTCGTTTCCTTCAAAAAATAGGCCAGGTCCGGATGTTTTGCGAACGCTGAAAGCTGGCCGGTGCGATTCTGACGAACGTCTATAACCGCCTCGGCCCCAGCGCGCCGCAACAGATCGAAAAATTCTTCCGCGGTCTTTCCGGTGAATCCAATGGTGAAGAGGAAGCGTTGCATGGGCCTCGGGTTTTTCGTTCAGGCGGTTGAATTTCAAAATCATCTACAGAAATCTGTTCCATCTAGATTGTTGCCGTTTTGCCGCCCATTGTCCCGCGGCGGCCAAGTTCAAAGTGTCCTTCGTGCTAACTTTAAAAAGATGGCTTTGCGAATCCTCACGCATGTTGTGTGCGTGCTGCTGCTGTTTACGGCTGGGGCGCCTCTTCGCGCCCAGCGAGTTCGCGGTGAGCTCCGCCTGGAAGTCCGCGATGCGCAAGGCGCCTCGCTCTCCGCCCAGGCCGAATTGCTCAGCGAAGCCAATCAAGTGCATCGCAACTTTCAGATCACGCGCGAAGGCCGCTACACCGCGCAGGATCTGCCCTTCGGCGTGTATCGCCTTACGGTTCACGCCGAAGGATTCGCGGCGTGGACTAAACTCGTGGATATTCGCTCTGAAAGTCCCGTCAACCTATCCGTCGAACTGGGACTCGCCCCGGTCGCCACGCAGATTCAGGTCACCGATTCCGCCACACTCGTGGATCCCAGCCGCACCGGCTCCATCTATTCCGTTGGCCGTCAGACCATTGATCAAGAGATTGCCGCGCAGCCGGGCAGGAGCTTGAGCGACCTCGTCAATCAACAGCCCGGCTGGCTGTATGAAGCCAACGGTGTCCTGCACCCGCGCGGTTCCGAATACGATGTGCAATATGTTTTCGATGGTTTGCCACTGACACAGAATCGCTCGCCGGCCTTTGCGCCGGAATTCGATTCCGACAGTGTGGACAGCATGCGCGTTTTGACGGCCGCGTTTCCCGCCGAATATGGCCGCAAACTCGGCGGCGTGATCGAAGTCACCACCGTAAAAGATGTGCCCGACGGATTTCACGGGCAGCTCGACGTGAATGGTGGGAGTTTTTCCAGCGCCAGCGGTTCCGCTGCGGTTTTCTACGACACTGGTGCGAATCGTTTTTCCGTAAGCGGCAATGGCTTTCACAGTGACCGCTATCTCGACCCGCCGGTGCTCGCAAATTACACCAATCGCGGTAACGCCGCGGGCTTCTCAACTTCTTATGAGCGCGAGTTTTCCGGCAGCGATCGTCTGCGGGTCACCGTGATTCACAATGCGGTGCGTTTCCTCGTTCCCAACGAACTGGTGCAACAGCAAGCCGGCCAGCGCCAGGACATCACCAATCTGGAAACCAGCGGCCAGGTATTTTTTCAGCACACTATTTCGCCGGATTTATTTCTCAGTTTTTCCGGCAGCGTGCGCGACGCCAGCGCCGATCTCCGATCCAATCCGCTGGCCACTCCGGTGATTGTTTCGCAGTCGCGCGGCTATCGCGAAGGCTACGCGCGCGCCGACTTGGCGGGCCACCACGGCCAACATAACTGGAAAACAGGCTTCGACATTTTCTTCACGCCCGTGCACGAGGCGCTGCGCTACACCATCAGCGATCCGTCACAGTTTGATCCGCAAACTCAGCAGCAGTTCCAGTTCGCGGATAGCAAGTGGGACGTGGAGCCTTCGGTGTATGTGCAGGATCAGATCCATCTTGGCAATTGGAACATTTCCGCGGGATTGCGCTTCGATCACTACGGATTCCTGGTGCACGAATCCGCCTGGAGTCCGCGACTCGCCATTTCCCGCTACCTTCCTTCGTGGAATTTACTGCTGCACGCCTCCTATGATCGCGTCTTCCAGACGCCGGCAATCGAAAACCTGCTGCTGGCCAGCTCGCCACAGTTAAATTCAATTGACCCGGTGGTATTGCGCCTGCCGGTGCGGCCCGGCCGGGGAAATTACTATGAAGTCGGAGCCACCAAATCTTTTTCAGGCAGGCTGCGCGTGGACGCCAATGTTTTTCGCCGCGACTTTCACAACTATCCCGACGATGACACCTTGCTCGA
>JBBRPU010000100.1:0-9946 GCA_038227545.1 Candidatus Acidiferrales bacterium | reverse complement strand
TGGCCGATCCAGTACGCCGATTTAGAGCCGTATTACACCAAGGTGGAGTGGGAGATTGGCGTCTCAGGAATGGCGGGCGCGAGTCCTTTCGACCCGCCGCGTTCGAAGCCCTATCCGATGCCGCCGTTGCCGGTGAAATCTTCCGGCGTGATTTTCGAGCGCGCGGCGCAAAAGCTGGGATGGAATCCGTTTCCCGCGCCGATGGCCATACTTTCGCAACCGCGCGCGGGCCGCAGCGCCTGCGTGAATTGCGGATTCTGCCTGGCTTTCGGCTGCGAAGTGGGAGCCAAGAGCAGTTCGCTGGTGGCCGCTATTCGCGTGGCGGAGCGCACCGGACGCTGCGAGATTCGCCCGGATTCGTATGTCCACCGCATTGAAACGGATGCGCGCGGTCGCGCGGTGGGCGCGACGTATTTTGACAAGGATAAGAACACGCACCTGCAAAAGGCCAAAGTGGTAATCGTGTGCGCGAACGGCGCGGAGACGCCGCGATTGCTGCTGATGTCCGCGAACGCGCAGTTTCCCAACGGGCTCGCCAATTCGAGCGGCATCGTGGGCAAGAACCTGATGCTCAACAGCGGTGCGATTTCGCTGGGCACTTTTGAGCATCGGCTGAACGACTACAAAGGATTCGCGGTAAGCCGCATCCTGCACGATTTTTATGAACTGGACGCGCAGAAGGTGGGTTTTTTTGGCGGCGGCGGGCTGGATGCGCGGTTTGACATCACGCCCATCGGTTTCGCGCTGAATGCCATGCCGCCGGGTGCGCCGCGGTGGGGCAGCGAGTTCAAAAAAATCCTGGGGCAAAATTTTACGCGCACCATGGAAGTGTTTGCGCATGCGACTTCGCTGGCTAAGGAAGACAACAGTTTTTCCCTGGACCCGGATTTGAAGGATGCCTGGGGTCTACCGGCGCTGCGCATGACTTATAAGGATCATCCGGACGATTTGAAGTTGGCGAAGTGGCTGAACGACCGGTCGTTGGAGCTGCTGGACGCCGCGGGCGCGACACAAAAATGGAGTTATCCCATCATAGAGCAGGAGTTTGCGGTGCATTTGCTGGGGACGTGCCGGATGGGCAATGACGCGAAAACTTCGGTGATCAACACCGACCATCGCACGCATGACGTGAAAAATCTTTTTCTGTGCGACGGCAGTAGCCTGGTTACTTCCGGGCGCGGCCAACCAACCATGACCATCGAGGCGCTGGCGTTTCGCGCGGCCGACCGCATCACGGCGTTGGCGAAGAGCGGCGCCATCAACGCGTAGTTTTTTCCGCAAAAATTAAAACTGAAGAAGCGAAGCTGGCGCTTTGCTACAATCCTGCGTGTTCTGCGAGGGAAAAATGAAATCACGCGGTGCGACGAGCAGGTGGTTGATGATTGGAGGCATTTCACTGAGCGCTATCGGCGCGCTGGCGACCGCTTGGGCGCAAGCGCCCGCACCACCAAGCGGTTCAGGCGGGAGCGCGACTACCAGCGGTGAGGCCAGCGGCGCGAACGCTGCGCAGCGTCCCGAGCAGAAAACGGCAAGGCCGGGCGGACAAAAACTCGCGGAAGAACAGTTCAAAAATATACAGGTGCTGAAGGGCATCCCTGCCGATCAGTTGATCCCCGGGATGCAATTTATTACCGCGTCATTGGGAGTGGACTGCGAATATTGCCATGACCACCAGGCTATGGATAGCGACGACAAGAAGCCCAAGAAAATCGCGCGCGCCATGATGACCATGATGCTGGAGATAGACAAAAACAATTTCGATGGCCGCCTGGAAGTGACCTGCTACTCCTGCCATCGCGGCGCGGCGAAACCGGTAAGCATTCCGGTGATCAAGGAAGAGGAAGCAGGCGGGCCCGGCGCGGAAGGGAAGAAGGCGAGCGAAACTGCGGCGCTGCCCAAGGCTGAAGATTTGCTGGACAAGTATCTGGCGGCGGTCGGCGGCGCCACGGCGTTGGACAAAATTACCTCGCGCGTCCAGACCGGGAAGCTGATGGCGTTCGGCGGGCAGGCTTTTCCGGCGGAAGTTTTTTCTAAAGCGCCGGGCAAGCGCATTTCGTTGATGCATCTGCAAGGCGGCGACAGCGTTACGGCATTTGACGGCCAGCGCGGCTGGCTGAGCGTGCCGGGCCGGCCTGCGCACATGATGTCGGCTTCCGAGAGCGAAGCGGCGCGTATGGACGCGGATTTGCAATTCGCCGCGCATGTGAAGAACATGTACCCGAAATTCACGGTGGTGGACGGCGAGAAAATTGATGGGCACGACACATATCTGGTGGCCGGACGCGCCGAGGGCCGGCCGCCGCTGCGACTGTACCTAGATAAGGACACCGGATTGTTGCTAAGAGCGGTGCGTTACGCGCAGAGTCCGCTGGGCCTGAATCCGACGCAGGTAGATTATGCGGATTATCGCGGAGCCGACGGCGTGAAGGTGCCGTTCCGGTGGACGGTGGCGCGGCCGGGAAATCGCTTCACGATTCAGGCGGAAGACATGAAGCAGAATGTCCCGGTAGACGACGCGAAGTTTGCGGCGCCGCCACCACCGCCGCCCGCACAGAAGTGATGGAGTTGGATTGGAGTTTCTCTAGTCCAAGCGAGTGGAGCAGCGCGGAGCTGTGATGCTGCACAACTGCTCGGGGTGCTCTCTGGTCACCGGGCGACGGTAGGGCGCGAAACCTAACGGTTGCGCATTTACCTTTGGCACCGTTCGTGACACTATCGCTTAGAGGCTCCCTCCGTCGTGCCCAAGAACGGCAAGAATGGCAAGCAGGTAAAGGTCGGAGTGTTGTTCGACGTGGAGGAGTATCTTGCGAACGCCGGCGCGTCGCGACGATTAGCCAAATACAAAAAGGGCCAGGCGATATTTTCGCAGGACGATCCCTGTAACGAGGTCTGGTATATCCAATCGGGCAACGCCAAGCTGACTATTGTAAATCCCCAAGGCAAGGAAGCGGTGCTGGCGATTCTGGGGCCCGGTGATTTTCTGGGCGAAGGTTGCATCATTGGTAATCCGGTCCGCATGTCCACCGCGACGGCGCTGATTCCCCTAAGCGCCACCGTCATTGACCGCAAAGAAATTATGCGCGTGCTGCACGAGCAGCCGGAATTTGCGGAAAAATTCATTAACTATATGTTGGAGCGCAACATCAAGATTGAAGCGGATCTGGTGGATCAGCTGTTTAACTCCAGCGAGAAGCGCCTTGCGCGCGCGTTGTTGATTCTGGCGCGCTATGGAAAGAAGGGCGAGCCGGAAACGGTGGTGGCCAAGATTTCGCAGGAGACGCTCGCGGAGCTGGTGGGCACGACCCGCAGCCGGGTTAATTTTTTTATGAATAAATTCAGGAAGCTGGGATTTATTCATTACAATGGCGGTCTGAAAGTGCATAGTTCGCTGTTGAATGTCGTGTTACACGATTAGTTATTCTTCTACGCTTTGCATACTGGTTCTACCTCCTCTCTGCAGACCTCCACGGGCTTGGCGTTCCTTATCTGTGATATAGACACTGCGGTGATCTCTCCGGATGGGGCTGCCTGCAGGCTGGATATCTTTGACGCGAGTGGACATTCAGAACTAACGGAGAATTTGCCGGGGCGTCAAACCTTCAAGGAGCGTGACCTCCCCATGAATTTCAATGCGAAAAAGATGATAGCGAGCTTCGGTCTGGCGCTGGTGTCGTGCGTGATGCTGGGCTTTGCCTCCGCTTCCGCTTCTGCTGACGATAAGAAGCCGGCTGCCACGCTTAAAAGCATCTTGCTGGAACAGCTTCGAACTACGCACAACCAGAAAGAATGGTTTGTTCCGGCCAACGTGGCGCTGCAGGGGGTGACCGCGGAACAAGCCAATTGGAAGGACGGCAACGGCAACCACTCCATCGGGCAATTGGCGTATCACCTGGTGTTCTGGAACCAGCAAGTGCTCGCAAAATTCAAAGGCGAGCAGCCCGCGAAGTTCAGCGGCAACAACGAAGAAACCTTCAATAATTTTGATGCCAAGAGCTGGGCCGCGACGATGCAGCAACTGGATGCCGTAATGGAGGCGTGGGAAAAAGCTGTGGAGGCCGCGGACGAAGAAAAATTAAAGGCCGCGGCTTCAGAAATAGCGCATGTAGGGACGCACAATGCGTACCACATTGGACAGATCATCTATATACGCAGACAGCAAGGCTCGTGGGATCCGGAAAAAGGCGTGAAGTAGCTCCACGATTCGTGAAGGAAGCCGCGGGTAACGTCAATTGCCTCGGTTCTTTCTCAGGCAGGCGAGGCTACGATCTTGGAGCTCCATTCACAAATTCCAAACGATCTCTCCACTGCGAAGTGGCGAAGTATTATGCGAAACAGCACTTTATCCTTTGTTCGACGCGCAACATCGTGTCTTGAGCGCTGTGGCGAACTTGGAATGAATGATTTTATTTCCCAGAGAATTCCAATACAATCTGGCCGGTTAGCTGGTAGCGCGGGCCTAAAGCGTTTTAGCCAGTGAGGAAGACAGAATGCTGAAGAAGGGTGTCCTAGCCGTAGCCATTGTGATCGCGCTGTTGTGCCTTGTCTGCACATCGGAGTATGGGAAAGCACAAGAAGGGTCGCCGCTGCGCGGGCTTCGCGTGACGGTGCATTACAAGGGATCGGGGGCGGTAGACGAAAAGCACAAAATTTTGCTATTCCTTTTCGACTCGCCGGATTTTGGGCGCAACCACGTAATGCCGTTTGCAGCGATGAGCACCAGCTCCAAAGATGGCGCGGTGAGGTTCAACGATGTGGCCAAGTCGCCCGCCTACGTCGGGGCAGTTTATGACCCCAGCGGAAATTACGCAGAGCGACAAGGACCTCCGCCGTCGGGGTCGTCGCTGGGAATCTATAGCAAGACGCCAGGACAACCGGCGCCTGTGAAGGTGGAAGCAGGCAAGACTGTTGAAGTCGAGTTTACTTTCGATGACTCCGTGAAGATGCCCTAGGCGTAGAAATCAACAACCGCACTCCAATGGAAGTCACCTGGAGCAGGGAATTCGTCACTTTCCCGACTGCAGATGTGTAGTTCATTGAGAATGGTGGGCCTGGGTGGACTTGAACCACCGACCTCGCCCTTATCAGGGGCGCGCTCTAGCCACCTGAGCTACAGGCCCGTTTGTTGCGTGGCAATGCAGACAGCTTGAGAAGTTTACGACGGCGGCGTGAAATGCGCAATTGTGCAGGGGAAAATTGCGTGCTGGCTTAGCGAGAGTGTACACACGGCGTACAGGCATAGCTTTACGGAAGGTCCAAGAATTATTGAACGAAGCCTACCGTGGGGGTGGGGTCGTTGCCGGCGGGGGATTCTTTGATGGCGCCGAATTGGGATTCGTAGCGGGCGATATTTTCGCCCAGGGCGCGCCAGATCCGCTTGGCGTGGCCGGGGCTGACGATCATGCTGCCGGTGAGCTTGCCCTGATTGCCGTTGGGAAAAATGTAAATGAAGTTCATGGTGAATTCTTCGAGGTTGTGGTGAATCATCACCAGATTGCTGTACTGGCCCTGTAGTTCTTTTTCGTCGGCTTTGATTTGAACCTGTCCCTGCTGCGGGCCTTGCTGTGTTGGGCGCTGCTCGTCCATGCGTTTTACTCTCCCGGAAGTGCTGACTCGAAGTTATCACAAGAGTTGGGCAAGCGCTCGCGCGCGCCGCATGCGAGGCGGCCGACACTTGAGCCGTTGAACGTGCTTGCGGGGATAGAAATAGCGGCGCGTGGTTTCTTGACGGGCATTGATATTAAGTGTAGTTTAGTATCTACCTTTAACGCGGTTAACATCCTCTATGGCTCGACCAGTCGTTCCTCAACTCGAAACTGAACCTTCAACCAACAACGGAGCTACTTCAACCGAAATTTCTTCCCCAGAAGCAAAATCGTCGCGGCCGTGGTCCACGCCCTCCATGCGCAACGGTCAGGCGCTGCCGTCGCTGCCGGAATCGCACCGCACTATCCCGTTTCTGGCGGGGGCCTCCCGACTGAAAAAATTGCTGGCGTTTGCGGGGCCCGGCTACCTCGTGGCGGTCGGATATATGGACCCGGGAAACTGGGCCACGGACATTGCTGGCGGGTCGAAGTTCGGCTATTCACTGTTGAGCGTAATTTTGATGAGCAACCTGATGGCAATGTTTTTGCAGGCGCTGTCAGCGAAATTGGGGATTGCTACCGGCCGGGACCTGGCGCAGGCTTGCCGCGAAAATTATTCGCGGCCGATGGCCATGTTTTTGTGGTTCGTGTGCGAGGTGGCTATCGCGGCGTGCGACCTGGCGGAAGTGCTGGGCTCAGCGGTCGCGCTGAAATTGTTGTTTGGATTGCCGCTGCTGGCCGGTGTACTGATCACCGCGCTGGATGTGCTGATTGTGCTGGCGCTGCAGGGGCGGGGCTTTCGGCTGATTGAGATATTTGTGGTGACTCTCATCGCGTCTATCGCGGCGTGTTTTGCGTACGAAATATTCTTTGCGCAACCGCTGTGGCGCCAGGCGGCCTTGGGCTTCGTGCCGCACCTGGAAATTTTGCGGAATCGCGAAATGCTGTACATCGCCATCGGAATCCTGGGAGCGACGGTGATGCCGCACAATTTATACCTGCATTCCAGCATTGTGCAAACGCGGGCGTTTGGCACCTCAACCAAAGATCGCAAGCAAGCTTTGCGATATGCGGTGTTCGATTCGACATTTGCACTGGGGTTGGCGCTCTTCGTGAACGCCGCGATCCTGGTGCTGGGCGCCGCGGCGTTTCATACGCGCGGACTGCATAACGTGGCGGAAATCGAAGATGCCTACAAATTGTTGAGCCCGTTGCTGGGCGCGGGCCTGGCCAGCACACTGTTTGCGTGCGCGCTGCTGGCGTCGGGACAGAATTCGACGCTTACCGGAACGTTGGCGGGACAAATTGTGATGGAAGGATTTTTGCAGATACGGCTGAAACCGTGGCTGCGGCGGCTGATTACGCGATCCATTGCGATTTTTCCGGCGGCGCTGGTCATCGGCATCATGGGCGAATCGAAAGTGACGGCGCTGCTGATCTTCAGCCAGGTGGTGCTGAGTTTTCAACTGCCGTTTGCGGTGATTCCACTGATTCAATTCACCAGCAGCCGCAAAAGGATGGGTGAATTCGTGAACTCGCGCGCGACGACGGTGGTGGCGTGTGTGGTGGCCGCGGCGATTTTGTTGTTTAATGCGGAACTGGTCTGGCTTATTCTCCGTTCGTAACGCTTTCTGACAAAACATCCAACCATGGACGCGCGACGGAATCGTGGGCTGCGTAAGGCCCTGTTCGTAGGGCTGCTGGCGCTCATTGCTTTGTCGGTGGTGCTGGCGCTGATGCGGCGGAGCGAATGGGTAATTCCTGAAGAAGCGGCGCGGCGCGAGAATCCGCTGTTGTCGTCGCTTAAGAATCTGGACGCGGGGCGCGGCTGGTACAAAGAGAGTTGCGCGGAGTGCCATGGCGACACCGGAAAGGGCGATGGTCCAAAGAGTCGCAAGCTTTTCACCGGTCCTTCAGACTTGACGAATTCGGCGAGCATGGGTCTACGAACGGACGGTGCGCTTTTTTATCAGATCAGTGAAGGGCACCGGCCCATGCCGGAGTTCAAGACAAAAATGACCGAAGAGCAGCGGTGGCAACTGGTGCTGCTGATGAGGTCGTTATCCGCAACTGTAGACCCCAAAAAGAAAAATCTATAGGGCCGCGTTCGATCCCGCAGGTTCGTCCGTCCTTCTCCATTAAAAAAGCCCCACGCCCAAAAGCGGCGTGGGGCTCCATCTCATAACCAATATCTCGAGCCAAGGTATTATGCGGCCGCGGATTTTACCTGCTGCAGCGCCGCAGAGACTTCGTTTAAGTCCGGCACCACGGGAATGTCGTAATTTTTGATCCAGGCGATTTTCCCCTGCTTGTTGACAATCACGATGGAGCGGCCGGTTATGCCTTTGTCGGCGAGATAGACGCCGTATTTATCGGCCATGGCTCCGCGGGGATTAAAATCGGCGAGCAGCGAGTAGTGGATATTCATTTTGTCGGCGTAGGCTTTGTGGGACCACACGCTGTCCACGCTGACGCCCAGAACTTCGGCGTCGAGCGTTTCGAAAGACTTCATCTCGTTGACGAAGCAGGCATGCTCATTGGTGCAGGTGGGGCTCCAGTCCAGCGGGTAGAAAACCAGCACGACATTTTTCTTTCCGGCAAAATCGGAGAGCTTCACGTCCTTCTGGCTCTGATCTTTCAGCGTAAAATCCGGCGCTGCTTGTCCCACAGAAATACCCATTTGCGTTCCTCCTGGCGGTGAGTTTCTTCCAGCAATGTTACCGAATCGGTGGTGGCGGGCACAAATGCACTTCAGGCGGGTAGCATATGCCACTCATTGTGTACTCTTTCCTTGCGCCAGAGCAGACGGTAGACTCAACGCAGGATTTGTCTATGGACGCTGAAGGTGCGCGACGTGCCCCTATGTTGCCGCTGAAAAAATTAGTGGAGCGTTACCGCGCGCTGGCCGGAGAGTATGGCAAGCAGGTGGCGCTGACGGCTTTTGATCTGACGCGCGACGAGACGGAGCGGCTGTTTTCGAGTTACGACGAGGATTACCACATCAGCCGCTTTATTCATTTCAGCGAACTGGATGGCATGACGTTTCTGATCAATGGCGAGCGTGTTTCGCACGTGTCTATTGATGCGGAAGTTGAAAGTATTCTTTAGGTCTGCAGGCGACTCGCGTTGTGAGCAGCATTTCTCTGTTTCCCCGCATAATTTCGTTTGAAAAATTCACTTTATTGCATAGGCTACTCACGCGGAGGTATGTGCATGGCTGGCACGCCAACTCATTTGCCGGAATCGGGGCTGGGCGCAACGCTGCGGCGCGATTCCTGGTGGGTCGAGCTTATACCGGTATTTATTTTGCTTGGAGGATTCGGAATTTATGCCACGCTGCGCGCGTTTGAAGGCGCCAACTACGCGTGGGGCCCGTATCTCTCCCCGTTTTATTCGCCGCTGATTGATCCGCAGCATCACTGGTGGCCGCTTTCGCCCGCGCTGCTGGTGCTAGCGGGGCCGCTGGGATTTCGCGCCACCTGCTACTACTACCGCAAAGCCTATTACCGGGCGTTTTTTCTCGATCCGCCGGCGTGCGCTGTAGGCGAGCCGGCCAATCGCAAGTACCGCGGAGAAACGGCGTTCCCATTTATTCTGCAGAATGTGCACCGCTATTTTTTGTACCTGGCGATTATTTTTCTGGTGTTCCTGTGGCACGACGCCATTAAGGGATTTTTCTTTGACGGGCAATTCGGCATTGGCGTCGGCAGCCTGGTCTTGCTGCTGAACGTTGTTTTGCTTTCCATCTACACGTTGTCGTGCCATTCGCTGCGGCATCTGGCCGGCGGAAAGCTGGATTGTTTCTCGTGTACGTCGTTTGGCACAACACGAGCGGCGGCCTGGCGCGGTTTTTCGTTCCTGAACGGGCGGCACATGCAATTCGCGTGGGCCAGCTTGATCTCCGTGGGTTCGGCGGATGTTTACGTGTGGCTGCTGGCGCGCGGCGTGATTCATGACCTGAGGATTCTGTGACGGCAAACTACGAGGTTCGCGAACACGACGTTTTGATTATTGGCGCTGGCGGAGCAGGCTTGCGCGCGGCGATTGAAGCGCTGGGGCAGGGCGCGTCGGTGGGCGTGGTGTGCAAATCCCTGTTGGGAAAAGCGCACACGGTGATGGCGGAAGGCGGCATCGCCGCGGCCATGGCCAACGTGGATGCGGCTGACAACTGGAAGGCGCACTTCCGCGACACCATGCGCGGCGGAAAATTACTGAACAACTGGCGCATGGCGCAACTGCATGCGCAGGAAGCTCCCGATCGTGTTCGCGAGTTGGAACAGTGGGGAGCGCTTTTCGATCGCACCGAGAAGGGCGAGATTTTGCAGCGCGCGTTTGGCGGGCACACTTTCAAACGGCTTTGCCAT
>JBBRPU010000099.1:0-10039 GCA_038227545.1 Candidatus Acidiferrales bacterium | reverse complement strand
AGTGGCCGAATTGCGAATATGGGCCAGAGTGCGAAGCGTCGCGGTCGTTGGCGTAAATCACGTGACAGGAAGAGCAGCCGCTGGAGCGGTAGTCGCCGGGATGATCGTTGGTGCCGGGCAGCGACATCACCGGATCGAGCAGGCGTGTTTTCTGCAGGCCCAGAAAAACCGGGTCGGTGCGCAGCTCGGTGCCGAAGCCGCGGTCGCTGAGCTTGTCTTCGGGCTTGCCGGGGTTTTCTTCCAGCGCGGGATTGCCGATTTCGCTTTTCTTGCGGCCGCCGCGTTCGAATACGCGCAGCACGTTTCCGGGTTGCGAGGTCTCCCAGCGATTGAGGGGATCGAGCTGGGCGAGCACGCCTTTGGTGCGGGTTTCTTCCGGCGTCGGCGTGGGAGACGTTTTGATGGATTGCGGTTTACCGTCACGGTTGTAACTTTCACCGAAATGAGTGTTTTTCTGCGGATATGCGCCGTTGTTATAGAGGGCGGCGCCCCATAACATTCCGGAGTGCGTCATCATGCTGGTGGAAACGGCGCGAGTTTCGCTGGCATGGCATCCGGCGGAGCCGCAGGTTTCCGGGGCAACGCGCAAATCGCCGGGATTCACGAATTTTACGTACGCGTAGGATTCTTTAAGCCAATCGGTGAAAGCACGCTCGGGAATCGCCGAGCGATTTCTGAATGCAGAGTTTTTCGGTTGAACGTGGGCTCTTTGTTTGGCGCCGTTGTATTCGGGCGAGCCGGGCGCGGCTGCAGAGGAGATGCTTACGGTGGCGTCGCCGCCGTGGCAGTCGGTGCACGCGAGCTGCACGGTTTTGGTGGGATGCATGGTCGGCTCATCGGTGGCGGTGTGGCACGAGATGCAACCGGCGGATTTGCGAGTTACTTCTTCCTGCGATTGGCCGCGTAACGGCGGGGACGGCGCAGCTGCACCTTGTGGGGCCGCTGAGGCAACGCGGGAGTGCACGCTGAATGTCAGGAGGAGCGCCGTAATGGAAAGTGCTGCGAGAGAAAGCAGGGTCGCGCGGCCGCGCTGCGATGAGGATCGCTTCGTTTTTTCGAACCGGCGAATTCCGAGGATGAATTTTGTTTTCAAAATGTAAATTTCACCGCACCGAAGAGCGAAAAAAGCGTTCTGCCGGTGTAGATATCTTTGAAACCCTGGCCGGGCTGCAGCGCGGAAGCTCCAGCGGTGAGAACAATATTTTCCGAGAGCGGCGGCCGATATTCGATGCCCAGGCCGAGGTCCGTGCCGATAGTGTGGCGGATGGGAAACTGGAAAAGTAAGTCTTCCAGTGGCTCGGTGCGCTGGAAGCGCAGGAAATTCACGTTGGCGAAGCCTTTGAGCTTGGGAGTGAGATCGAAGTCAGCGCCGGCATTGGCAAGAAAAATTCCCGGATTCACGAAGCTGGCCTGGCCTTCTTCTTTGCTGGCGCGCAAAGCGGGGATGAGGCTGCCGGGCGAAGTAAGCAGCACGCCGGAACCGGTGAGGCGGATGCCTTCGCGGTTCCAGAAGCTGAACAAGCCGCCGGCGAAATTGGGAAGCTCCACGATGGAGTCGAAACCGCGAGCGCGGCCGTCGCGCGGGTTGGCGTCGCCGGAAGTATAGAAAGTGGAGACGCGATAACGAATCCAGTCGCGATCGTAGGAAAGTTCGACCGCGGCCATCTGGGCATTGACGGTGACGGGGCGGCCGGCGATGGGATTGAAAGTGTCCTGGCCAAAAGCCTGATAAAAAGCGTGAGTGAGATTTATGCGGCCGATATGGCCGCTGCCCAGCCAGCCGAAGTATCCCACGCGAATGCCGTGAAGGATGGGTCCAACGCCCTGATTGATGACATTGCCGATGGGGGAGGGGCGCACCAGGAAGCCGTTGTCGTCATAGTGCAGGCTGGGATCATCTTTGTTGTAAGCGCCGACGAATTCCGCGGTGTAGCCGGGAAAGAAAAAGTCCTGCAGATAAATATTGCCGAGCAAGACTTGCTGATGGCGGCGATCGAAGGTGGTGTTGAGGCCGCTGTTGGTGTTTTTTTCGAGGAGACTGAAATAGGCGGCATTGTATTCGATGCGGTCACTGTGAAGATTTCCAAAAATGCGGAGGCCGGGTTCTTCGTCAACGAACAGGAAACCGCGGAAGTCGGCGTTGAATTGCTGGATGCCGGCGCGCGCGGAAATGAAATCGTAGCTGGAGCTGAGGTCGGCGAGTTTTACTTCCACGAAAGCTTCCTGCAGGCCGAAGTGTGTGTCGAAGCGATTGGTGCCGCGGCGCACGTCGGGGCTGACGATACCGAGCTCGCGGACTTTGAGATTGTTCAGGCTGATTTCAGGGGTAATGCGAACGCGCCAGTCCACGGGCTTGAAGGAGGTGTCTCCGTGGAAGAGATCGAAAGAGAAACGCAAGGTTTGATCGAAGAAAGCCTGTTCGCCTTGGCCAAAAAATGCGCTGCTGCCGGCGCGGGCGGTGCTGACATTGCTGGGGGAAGGCACGCGGCGGCCGTCGAAAAAAGAATCGGCGGAGGCGGTGATATTCAGAAAGGTCTGCTGGCCGAGAAGCGCGGGCCAGATGGGCTCATCATCTTTAAGGCGATTGCGATTGAAAGGATCGAACCAGCGCGAGCGGGTGTAGAGATATTCCCCGGGTTGCGGATAGCGACGGTAATCGGGTTGCGCGAGCGCCCAGCGATTGGGCACGGCGCTATAAACGTCGGCGACCGGCGGAAGATAATCCGGGGCGAGTTCCTGAATGTACGCCGGATCGGAATCGAGGCGATGGCGAAACTCGCGGTAAGTTCCAGTCGTTGCCGAAGGGCTTGGCGACGGCGCGGGACCCAACTCCGGCAGGCGCGGAAGGCGTGAGCTGATTTCTGCGGTTCCCGCGGGCGGCAAGGATATTTCCAGAGACAGCACTTCGTTCGGTCGCAGCGCAAGATCGGCGATGGTGAGAGGCGCGTAGCCGGAGGCTTCGATGCGCAGCTCGTATTGTCCAGGCGGCAGGGGGAAAATGCGGAAGAGTCCTTCGCCGTTGGCGACGGTGGCAAAATTTCGCCCATTTTCCAAATTGCGAAGGGTGAGCACTGCGCCGGGAATGGCTACGCTAGCGCCGCCGGTCGCTACAGATCGCACCACGCCATCGAGCGCAGTGGTGTTCAGCGCCTGCTGGCGAGGGATGCGGATGGCTGGTCCGGGTTCGCGTGATTGTTTCAGCTGCGGTTGTACTTCCTGTTGCGGAGTGAAAACGTCGGGGTCTGCTGCTGCCGCCAACGTCGCGGGAACCTGCAGGAAAACACTTATCGCGCAAGATATGAGAAATAAGGCGGGGCTGGTCCGCCTGGGCAAAGAGTTTTTGGGGCTTTTGTCCTGCACGGGGTAAGCCAAGGACACGGGAACGGCATCTAGATAACAATAACCTTTGGCCGGGGGCAATAGTTTTCGGGGCGTGGTGCGGACATTCGATAACGCAGGCCCGAACTAGCTTGTGCTATGACGGATGGCCGGTGGGGCAGTTTATGCTGCGGGCATTCATCAATTGGCGGCACTAAGGGGACGTCACCACGGGCGCGAGCGCGAAAATATGATACGAATTTGGATATCCCCCATGCCCATACATAAGCTGAGAAAACCTATGACGGCGAGGCGTGTTCATCAGAAGCGGCGGAATGTGCTCGCCGTGGGTATTGCCATGGTGGTTGGTTTGGCGGGGCTGCTGATATTTTTTCTGGCGGGGTGCGGCGGCGGTGGGTCAACAACCGCGCCTCCTCCGGTAACCACGCCTGCGTCGGCAACTTTGACGGCCAGCGATGTGGACGGAATTGTGCGCGCGGCGGCGGCCGCAACATCGCCCACGACGGCGGTGATCGCGGTGGTGGATCGCGCGGGAAACGTGCTGGCTTTGTATCGCAAGCCGGACGCGCCGCTGACGGTGACGGGGAATTTCAGTACGCAAGTCAGCGCGAATGACGTGGCCATCGGACTGGCGCGCACGGGAGCATTTTTCAGTAATAACCAGGCGCCATTGACAAGCCGCACGGTACGGTTCATCAGCGGCGTGCATTTTCCACCGGGAGTTTCGGATACGCAGAACGCCGATTTGTACGGCATTGAAAATACCAATCGCGGGTGCAGCTTATCGGGGGAGCTGGAGATGCATGGGATTCATCCTGCGACGGCGATGGGTGGAGGAACTGGATCCGGAATTGTCACCGGGAAAACGGATGTGCTGGACAGCGATCCGAACTCGGTGAATCCGGGCGGGCTGGGAATTTATAAAGGCGCGGTGCTGGTTGGCGGGATTGGAGTGACCGGGATGGCTGCGGATGTGGCGGAATTTACCGCATCCAGCGGAGCTACCGCGACGGGATTGTCTCCGGTGCCGAATCCGCTGCCGGCGCCTGGGGAAGTATTTCTTGGCGGCGTGGCGTTACCAGCGATTAGTCAAACGACTCGCCCGGCATCGGTGGGCGCCGGTGTATTCGCGGGAAGCTACATCGTAAGTCCCCTTGCGGGACAGGCCGCACCGGAAGGCGATCTGGTGGGACCGCATCAGAGCGTGAATCCGGATCCATCCAGCGGTGGGTTGAGTCAGGCCGAAGCGACGCAGATTCTGGATGCCGCGGAAGCGACCGCGAATCAAACGCGCGCCGCTATTCGATTGCCGCTGGGTTCTCGCGCGCGCATGGTGATTGCGATCGCGGATCTGGACGGAAACATTATCGCGCTGCGGCGTATGGCGGACGCTACCGTGTTCAGCATTGATGTGGCGGCCAGCAAAGCGCGCAACATGGTGTACTTCAACAGTGTTTTGCGCAGCGATGCGGATTTGACGCAGGTGCCAGTGGGTACGGCGGTGACGAATCGTACGCTGAGTTTTGGGGCGCAGCCTTTTTTTCCGCCGGGGATTGACAATTCGAATGCCGGGCCATTTTTTAATGTGTTCATGCATGACACGGTGAATGCTTGTTCGCAGGGATTGGATGGCGGGTTGGCGAGCGGGAATAACAGCGGGATTGTATTTTTTCCCGGTAGCGCGGGGTTGTATCGCAACGGTGTTTTGATTGGTGGACTGGGTGTGAGCGGGGACGGCGTGGATCAGGATGATTTTGTGACTTCTGGGGGAGCGGCGGGATTTCAGCCGCCGGCGAGTGTACGCGCGGATCAGATTTTGGTACGGGGAGTGAGGTTGCCGTATTTCAAGTTCCCGAGGAATCCTACGAACTGATTTGTCGGGTTGAATTACTGGTGATGGATTCGCTACGAAGTGAAGTGAATGAAAAAGCGGGTGCCCCACCCTATAAAACGAGGGTGGGGCACCCGCTGACGTAGTTAACGTTTCCTCAAATTCAATGCGTGATGTTTCCTGATTAGGGGCGGGAGGGGTCGGCGGAGGTTGCTGTGTCTGCGTCGAGGTCCCATGCGGAGGATGCGTCTCCGGGAGCGTAGCAGTTGCCGTTGGGGTGGTAGCCCGGCGGGCAATTGGCCGCGAATTCTTTGCGGCGCGGGGACTGCGCGTATTGCCAGGCTTGCGCGTAGTTGATGCCGCTGCCCGCTGGGGCGGGAGCGCCGGCGGGGAAAGTACATCCGGGAGATGGCGGGCAAGCGTCGTTGTAGACAAAAAATATGAAGTCGCGACTGGCGGCGTTGTCGCGGATGTCGTTGGCGGTTAGAACGGTGACGCCGCCGGGTTCCTTGGCGGGCATGCCGGAGCAATAGACTCCGGCGCGATAACCATTTTTCGCCAGCACATCGAGCCAGGTGTGTAGATAGGTGTGATAAACGGCGGGAAGACGTCCGCCTTCTTCAATATCGAGAAAAATAATTGTGCCTGCTGGGAAGCCTTGTTTTTTTGCTGCGGCTGCGGCGGACTGCGCGTCAGAGTTTCCCTTCGCTGGTCCGTCTGCGGCGTTTTTGAATTCGCGGCTATCACGGCCGCGATATAAAACCAGAAAACCAAAGCCGTGCTTGCGCAACAAATCACGCTTGCCCAGCCAGGTGGTGGTTTTTTCTTCGGGCGGGGGGCTGAGCCAAAAGCTTGTGAAGGCGAAAGTCTTTCGGAGGATTGGTAAGGCGGCGTCGCCGGGATAAATGTCGCGGTCAAATCCGAGATAGGCCGCTTTTGGCGCAGCGACACTTGCGGGAGCGTGCCCGCGGGCCGCAAAAGTTAATGACAGGCCGATGCTGCCGAGAGCCAAGGCTGAGAAAGCAGCGAAAAATGTTTTTAGCATGCGTCCTGCGACAGGATGCCAGAAGTGCGGCGGAGGCGCTACCCTTCGCGAAGTTTATGGCCGGCGAGATTGCCGAGGCCGTCGTAGGCAGCGTACTTGTAGGTCTCGCTCAACGTTGGGTAGTTAAAAACCTGTTCGATGAATTCATCAATGGTCAAGCCATTGTCGAGAACCATCATGCCGATGTGAATGAGCTCGGTGGCGTTTTCGCCGATGATGCTGACGCCCAGCAATTTTTTATCGGCGCGCGCAAAAATCAGTTTCAAGAGCCCGGCGGTGTCGCCCGCGATGTGGCCGCGGGCGTTGTTGGCGTAGTGCGCGCGACCGACCTCGTAATCAATTTTCTTTTCGCGGCAGGAAGCTTCCGTTTCGCCGGCGGCGGAAATTTCGGGAATGGTGTAGATCCCCATGGGAAGCAGTGACGCCACGCGCTGCTTATATTTGAGGCCGAAGGCGTGGCAAACGGCCACGCGGCCCTGCTCCATGGAAGTGGAAGCGAGAGCGGGGAAGCCGATGACGTCACCGGCGGCGTAAATATTGGGGACCGCGGTGCGGTAGTGTTCGTCCACGGGCAGGTAGCCGCGATCGTTGATGCTGAGGCCGGCTTTTTGCAGTTCGAGACCGTCCACCGCGGCGCGGCGTCCCGCGGCGAATAGAGCGGCTTCGGTTTCGAGGACGCGGCCGCTTTTCATGGTGAGTCGCGCACCGGCGGCGGAATTTTCCACTTTTACCGGGCGTTCGTTAAACCAGAACTGCATGCCGAGGGCGGCGAAGCGTTCGCGCAGCTTCTCGGAAATTTCAGCGTCGAGAAAAGGGAGCAGGCAGTCGCGGCCGTCCACCAGGGTAACAGCTACGCCGAGGGCCATGAAGATGGAGGCATATTCGCAGCCGATCACGCCGCCGCCGATGACGGCGAGGCTTTTGGGGATGCGCTTCATCTGCAGAAAAGTGTCGGAGTCGAAGGTGTGGATGTCGTCGAAGGAGATTTCCGGCGGGCGGTGCGGCTTTGAGCCGGAGGAAATCAGAATGACGTCGCCACGCAAGCGGCGGGCGCCGTCCGTGCCGGTGACCACCACGGTGTGAGCGTCTTCGAAAGCGGCCTGGCCATGAATCAATTCGATCTGATGGAGCGCCAGGTTTTTCAGGATGCGCTGACGTTCCATATCCACGACTTCACGCTCGTGGTGCATGAAGTCGTTCACGGTGAGATTTTCTTTGAGGGAATAATCTATGCCGTAGAGGCCGCGCTGTTTCAATCCGGAAAAATAGAGGGCGGATTCGCGCAGGGTCTTGCTGGGCACGGTGCCGGTGTTGATGCAACTGCCGCCGGTGTGCTCGGCGCGCTCGATGACGGCCACGCGCTTGCCGAAGTAGGCGGCCTGGGCGCCGGCTTTTTCTCCAGCGGGGCCGCAGCCGATTACCAGTAGATCAAATTCATCATGAGATGGCACGCGAAACCTCCGAGAAGCGTTGTTGCAGAATTTTAAGGTAGGAAAGTGCTGGCGGTGCGATTATTCCGCGGCTTGTGCCAAATCCGGTGGGACTCTCTGGAGGGCTCGGTGCGTGTGCGTTGGTTGCGCGACGAGAAATAACAGCAGGTTCCTCACCCGCCTGGAAAGTCGGCGGGATTCGGAATGACATATGTGTTGGGCGGTGGTCGGATGCGGGGGTGATTGCCGCGTCAATCCGATTTGGAGCGACGCCATTCTCTGGAGGGGGCTCGGAACGTGTGCGTTGGTTGCGCGACGTGAAATAACAGCAGGTTCCTCCCCCGCCTGGAAAGTCGGCGGGATTCGGAATGACATATTTACTGAGGGGGTGGTCGGATGCTGGGGTGATTGCCGCGTCAATCCGATTTGGAGCGATGCCATTCTCTGGAGGGCTCTCGGTGCGTGTGCGTTGGTTGCGCGATGTGAAATAACAGCAGGTTCCTCACCCGCCTGGAAAGTCGGCGGGATTCGGAATGACTTATTTGTTGAGTGGGTGGCGGGTGCTGGGATTCGGAATGACGTATGTGTTGATCGGGTGGCGGGTGATTGCCGCGTCAATCCGAATTGGAGGCGTGCTATTCTCTGGAGGCCGCGTCGCCGGTGCGGCTGTGGCGAAATTGGCATACGCGGTGGGCTTAAAATCCACTGGGGTTTTCCCCGTTGTCGGTTCGAGTCCGACCAGCCGCACCATTTTTTACCTTCCTTCAGAATAGCCTCGGCAGCCCACCGCAAAAACCCCCACCCATATCACACCCGCAGCAACCACCGGCATTAACCTCCGTAGTAGCCACCCGCATCAACCAACCCACATCGCCCCATCAACTACCACTGTGAACATTCTGCGAGGTGAGTCCCTCCATAGCCTCATTAGCGCATTGGTATCATGGGCGATTGTATTTAGGTCACGGCGTGCTGCGAGGCATGCTGCAAAGATGCGTGGGGACGGTAGGCTGGGGAGACGGACTAGTCCCATCGGAACAGCGCGCAAAAATCGGCGTGGTCATCCTCGCATTCATGCTCCACGCGGGATGGTGGTGGCATGGCGTTCCGGTAGCCAGCAGGGCGTGTCGCGGATGGGCACGATGGCGCTGGGCGGGCTGTTTCTGAACACACCGACTCCGCCGTCAAACGGCTCCACATTAGATTTGCTCTTCGATATCTCTGTCGGTTCGCAGGTGCGGGCGAGGGCGGTGGTGCGTAACTCCGTGGCTGGTAAGGGCATGGGAGTGAAGTTTGTACATATGCAGGCGGAGGACCGATCGCGGCTGAATAAATTTCTCACGGCCCAATTGGAAGCGGGAAATATCCAGATAGAGTTGACGGCGGAAGAGCCGGTTTTGGCAGGGCTGGAAGAAACGGAATCGGAGCGCGAGGCGAGCGGGATTGCCAGTGACGTCGCTGCCGAAGTGCCAGCGGACACCGAGACCCCGCACGCGCATGTCGCAACGGCTGAAGTTGCGCCGACCGCGGAGCCCAATCAAGATCCTGAGATTGTGCCGGTGCAGGAGAATCACGGCAACCCTTTGCAGGAGGAAGAGCCTTCGAAAGACGACAACGAAGTTTCCGACGAAGAGTTGGCGAGATACCTGGGCCTTGCCGAGAAGAGCAATCACTACCACCTTTTGGGCGTGACGTCGGATGCCAGCAGCCAGGAAATCAAAAAAGGCTTTTACGGATTAGCGCGAAAATTTCATCCTGACCGGCACATGAACCGGCCGGCGTGGGTGCAACCGCTGCAGCAGTTGATGGGCGCGATTACTGAAGCGCACAACGTGTTGAGCGACGAAGGCAAGCGCGGGCTGTACGACCGCAAGCTGATGAACCGGCAAACCGAAGCGGAGCAAACGGTCGAGGAATGCGTGAAGCTGGCGGCCAACGCGTTGCGCGACGAAAACCGGGAAGGCGCCATTTTCTGGATGCGCAAATGCGTCATGATTTCGCCGGAGGTGCCGAAGTATCGTGTTTCGCTGGCGACCAGCCTAGCGGCCTTGCCGCATTACCGGCGGGAAGCAGTGGAGCATTTTCAAAAGGCCATCGAGCTGGACCAATGGAATACGGATGCGTATCTGCAGTGCGGGGAGTTGTACGAAATAATGCAGCTGCCGTGGCGCGCGGCGAGCCTGTATTCCAAAATTCTAGAGTTCGATCCTGAGCATATGCTGGCGCGTCAGCGATTGGCCAGAAGTGAAAGCAAAGAGAAGGGCAAGAGCAAGAAAAAGCCGCGACTGGCAAGACTATTCAGCAAGAACTAAAAGAGCTGCAACTCTTCCATTAATTACCCTCAATAGTGCCTTTCTAAATTTCGCGCGGCTGTGGATAATTGCAGTTCATTCT
>JBBRPU010000098.1:0-10127 GCA_038227545.1 Candidatus Acidiferrales bacterium | reverse complement strand
GAGTTGACCGGGGCGCGATTGCACATAGCTCACTTGTCGGCGCGCGGCTCACTGGAGCTGGTGCGCGGCGCCAAGAAAAGCGGATTGAAGGTGAGCTGCGAAGTTACTCCGCACCACTTCACATTGATTGATGAGGACGTGCAATACGATTCGCGATACAAAATGAATCCGCCGCTGGCGGCGCCCGAAGATCGCGCAGCGCTGATTGCCGGGCTGGCCGATGGAACTGTGGATGCAATTGCTACCGATCACGCTCCGCACGAGCCGGCGCTGAAGGACGTGGAATTCGATCGCGCGCCGTTTGGAATATTGGGATTTGAGACGGCGGTGGCGCTGACGCTGGAGCAGTTGGTGCATACAGGAAAAATCACGCTGATGCGCATGGTGGAATTATTTACGACCGGGCCGGCGCGTGTTTTAGGGATCGAAAGAAAACTGGCGGCCGGGGAAAATGCGGACGTAACGATTTTTTCTACGGACCACGAGTGGATTTATAACGTGAAGGATTCCGCGAGTAAATCGCGGAATTCGCCGTTTGATGGCAGGAGCTTCAAGGGTGCGCCGATGGCTACGATTGTTGGTGGGCGCGTAGTGTGGAAGAGGTAAAGTTTCAGGCAGCATTATCTGAAATAAATTGCTAACGAAACGCTTAAGTTGTAGATCGAAAAATCCGCTCCACATGTGCAAACTAGTGGGCGGTGGGTTCCGCGGCAGGATGCATGCCGTGCTGCGGGACTTCGTGAATGCCGCGGGCGGGCGGTTCGGCGCGCAGACGATAAAAATGGTCGAGAGGTATGCGTCCCTTCCCTACCGGGTAGCCTCTCTCAATGGCCTTGGTGACATAAGCTTTGGCGAGCATGGCGGCTTCGGGCAGAGAGCGGCCAGAGGCGAGGAGCGCGGCAATCGCCGAAGCAAAAGTGCAGCCAGTTCCGTGGTTGTTGTCGGCTTTTACTTTATCTCCGCCGAGCTGCGTAATGTTTTCGCCGTCAAAAAGCACGTCCACGGCGCGTTCCATGTGGCCGCCTTTTACGATCACGGCGTGAGCGCCCATTTCCACAATTTTCCTGGCGGCGGATTCCATGCCGGCGACGTCCTTTATCGAAAGGCCGGTAAGTATTTCGGCTTCCGGGACGTTAGGGGTAATCACGGTGGAGCGTTTTAGAAGCTCCGCGACGATATATTTGATTCCTCCGGCGTCGAGCAACTCCGCGCCACTTGAGGATTTCATGACCGGATCGTGCACCACGTGCGCGAATTTATAGGTGTCGAGAAATTCCGCGACGACCACGGCGTTGCCGCGATTGCCGAGCATGCCGATTTTTACCGCAGCGATATCGCAATCCTTGGCCAGCACTTCCAGTTGCTCACGCAGTTCGGAGCTGGGCGTGTTGTGCACCGCCTGCACGCCTTCGGTGTTTTGCACCGTGAGCGAAGTGATGGCGGCCAGGCCGTAGCATCCGTGGGCCGCGAATGTTTTCAAGTCGGCAGCAATGCCCGCGCCGCAGGAGGGATCGAATCCCGCGATGGTGAGGAGCAGCGGCGGAGCGACATTCGAGTGGTTGGTCATTTCTAGTGATTCATCCTCAGCGGCTCGGACGCGAGCGCGCACTTCTCTAAGTCTCGTGAGTCTGGCGCCAATTTGGTACGTCTTAGCGTCGCCGCACTTCGCAAAAACCTGCAGCCAAGAGAAAATTGCCGGGCTTTTCTGGGGAACCACCCAAGAAAGCACCGGCAATTGCGAATGTACGCGCGCAGGTAGTGGGGCGCAAGAAAAACTTTATGAAAATTTGGAGAATGTATCGAGGGCCGATGATTTGAAATCGCTACGCGACCAGTCCAAAAAAATTATGGGAAGAGTCCGCGAACGAGAGTGGCTTCGGCGACGCGATTGACGGCGAGAATCATGGCGCCGGCGCGTGGGGGAACATGATGCTTGCGCATGGTCTCCACCATTTCGTGGAAGGCGCGCACGATGGTTTTCTGCAGGCGGGCGTTCACTTCCTCGGCGTCCCAGGTGATGCCCTGTTGATTCTGCACCCATTCAAAATAGCTGATGGTGACGCCGCCGGCGTTGGCAAGAATATCGGGGAGCACGGTGATGCCGCGGCGGGCGAGAATTTCGTCGGCGTGCGGAGTGGTGGGGCCGTTGGCGGCTTCCGCGACGATGCGCGCCTTGATAGCTTCGGCATTGTTCAGGGTTATGACATTTTCGAGTGCGGCGGGAACGAGGATGTCGCACTTCATGGTGAGCAGTTCGTCGTTGGTAGTGCGTGAAGCGCCGGGCATGCCCACAACTGTGCCGGAGCGCTCTTTGTAACGGAACGCTTTCAGCGGATCAATGCCGCGCGAGTTGGTAACGCCCCCTCGCGTATCGCTCAAGGCAATAATTTTTGCTTTCTTTTCCGCAAAGATGCGGGCCACGGTGGCGCCGGAGTGGCCGAAACCCTGAATCGCAACGGTGGCGCCGCGCAGGGCAATTTTTTTGAGCTTGCAGGCTTCTTCCACGACAGCGACGAGACCGCGAGCCATGGCTTCTTCGCGTCCGCTGGATCCTCCGATGGATGCGGGCTTGCCGGTCACGACGGAATGCGAGGCGTGGCCGACGGTCATCGCGTAAGTGTCCATCATCCAGGCCATCGTTTGCGCGTCGGTGTACACATCGGGGGCGGGGATGTCGCTGTTCGCGCCGATGAGCGGCAAAATTTCGCTGGCGTAGCGGCGGGTGACGCGCTCCAGTTCACTCTTTGACATGCGCTTGGCGTCACAATTCACGCCGCCTTGCGCGCCGCCGAACGGAACGTTGACCGCGGCGGTTTTCCAGGTCATGCCCGCGGCCAGCGCCTTCATTTCGTCGAGTGTGACGTTGGGGTGGAAACGGACGCCGCCGGTTCCAGGCCCACGCGAAACGTTGTGCTGCACACGATAACCAGTGAGAACCTTGACCTGGCCGTTGTCCATCTTGGTGGGGATGGAGACTTCCAGGACGCGCTTGGGGGTACGCAGAATCTGGCGCAAACCGGGATCCAGCTTAAGAAATTCCGCGGCCATATCGAATTGAATCTGGGCGATGCGAAATGGATTGAGGTCTTCGCGCGGAGCAATGCGCGGAACCATGGGCGCGCCAATCTGTCTAATCGGTGGTGTGGGCTTTGCGACCGTAGCCATTGGCTCTCGGGTCCTTTCGTCGAATCGGTTTTGTCTAAGACACTTATTCAAGAAACGCGAATCTGGGAAGTTTCGTTACTTCAGCCATTCGCCGCTAACGCTCGCGAAGAACCCAAATAGGCGTCGCGACACGCTGACGAACAGAAGTGCAAGAGCTGGCCTTCTTGTCGCAAAGGAATAGCAAGCACTTCCGCGATGTGCACGCCACACACAGGGTCTCGAACCAGAAGGCGTGAACTTTCTTTGGCGCTAGCGTCGTGAGCAGGCTCGGACGGGGCAGAGGGCTGCGGGGATTGAAACATGCCCGACAAGAGTCGTCCCACGAGGCGAAAGCCCCAGGAAACAACGACGATCCAAAACAGAAACCTGATTATTCGAGCAATAAAGGTCATAGCTTGATCCCGCGAATGCTTCGTTACGCGACTATAACTTACCGATGATTACGTGTTCGAGCAAATGCTGTGGGGTGACGCCACCGTGCACATGGCTCAAGTCGCGACAGACGCGGTGAGTGGAGTGTATGCAAGGTGAAAAGGGCGCGTCAAACGAAAAGGTGTGAATTCAATGGTTTGCGAGGCGAGACCGGCAACGGGCCGGCTCACAGATTTTGCGGGTAATCGGTATTAAGTTGTTTATTATTATAGGTTTAGACCCTGAAGAGCTATCTCTTTACGCGCCTAATTCTTTGGAACGCCCGGTGCCGGAATTCGGTCTGTGCCCATGTATGGGCGGAGGGCTTCAGGGATAAGGATGGAGCCATCCTCCTGCTGATAGTTGTCCACGATAGCGATCCAGGTGCGGCCAACGGCGAGGCCGGAGCCGTTCAGCGTGTGCACAAATTCGCTTTTGCCGCCGGCAGCGGGCTTGAAACGTATGCCGGCGCGGCGCGATTGAAAGGCTTCGCAGTTCGAACACGAGGAGATTTCGCGAAACTCGCTGGCGGAAGGCAGCCAGACTTCCAGGTCATAGGTTTTTGCGGCGGCGAAGCCCATGTCACCGGTGCATAAAAGCACGGTGCGGTAATGCAGGCCGAGTTTTTGAAGAATAGTTTCCGCGTTACGCACCAGTGCTTCGTGCTCTTCGTAGCTTTTATCCGGATGCGTAAATTTGAAAAGCTCAACTTTCTGAAACTGGTGCTGGCGCAGGATGCCGCGAGTGTCTTTTCCAGCGGCGCCAGCCTCGGAGCGAAAACAGGCGGTCCAGGCGGTGACAAAGATCGGCAAGCGATCTTCGGTGAGAGTTTCGTCGCGATACAGATTGTGAAGCTCGACTTCGGAAGTGGGCGTGAGCCAGAAATCGGTGTCCTGGATTTTGAAAAGATCGGCGGCAAATTTCGGGAGCTGCCCGGAACCCATCAGAGATTCGCTGTTCACCAGGAAGGGTGGAAGAATTTCTGTGTAGCCGTGCTCGCGCGTGTGTACATCCAGAAAGAAGTTAGCGAGCGCGCGTTCCAGGCGGGCCCCCCAGCTTTTGTAGACGGCAAAGCGCGCGCCGGTAATTTTGGCGGCTGCGCCAAGATCCAGGATTCCAGCGCGTTCGCCCACTTCCCAATGCGGCCGGGGCGTGAAGCTGAAACTCGGGGGCATACCCCAGCGGCGGACCTCCACATTGTCGGCTGCGCTGGTACCCAGTGGCACGCTGGAGTGCGGAACGTTGGGTATGGTCAGCAGCAAGTCGCGCTGGGTGCCGTCCAGCTGGGTGATGCGCTCATCGGTCTGCTTGATGAGCTCAGAAAGATGTTTCATCTCCGAGATGATGGCGTCGGCGGATTGCTTTTCTTTTTTGAGGCGTGCGATTTCTTCGCTGGCTTTGTTGCGCTGCGCTTTGCGCTGCTCGTTGGCGGTGATGAGCTCGCGGCGCTCTTTGTCGAGTGCGCGAAAAGCATCGAGATCGAGAGTGGCACCGCGCCGGGCGGCCATTTCAGCGAAAAGATCGAGGTGCTCGCGAAAATAATTCAGATCGTGCATGGAGTTGGAAGGATAGCGGATGGTGGCGGTGCATGACTAGGGGCTTGGCACATGACTTACGAGGTGCGATTAATGGCATCGAGCCGCGACGGTACGAAGGTACTTCTGCGGGAGTACGGAAGCACGATGCGGAGAGTACCGTGCAGGATGGGACGAGTGGGCTATCGACCGATTCTGAGCTGAAGGGCACAATTGTAATTGTAATCGGGAGTTGGTCGCGGCTTCTGGAGCGGTTAACGCTGCTCCTGCCGGTCGTACTGCTGCTCGCGAGCGCAGCACGCGACTCGAAGATCGGCTGACTTCAGATTGCGTTCCCTCCATCCCCACGCCCGAGCGGCCGGAACCCCCACCGGCCGCTCACTTTTTTGATTGGTCGTTGTCACTGGGGATTGCGCGACGAGCAGGAGGCAATGTTGCTGTTGAGCGTTATCCAGATTGCCTTGGATGTACTGAGTGGGGAGCAGGAAAACTGTCCGAGAAAAGCAAAAGGGGGCTGGTGCAAGCCCCCTTTTCATAATTGACGCCCCAAAAACCGGAAACCGAGTCGAGGTTCGGATCCGGCCACCCCGGGAAGCCAATCTTTTTTTAAAGTTGCCAAGAGAAGAGCAAGTGGTGTGCCAGCATGGATGTAATCCTGCTGACACCGAATTTGGTTGATAGCATGAGGGTTAGCGGATGTTACCGCGATGTATTTATGAGTCCGCCCACCTAGGCCTACAAAATCTCACAGAATTTAGGCTGGCTTCTATGTTGTTTGGGAGCCGAACCCGGGGTTTCCTGAAAGTTTGAAATTGCAATATCGTTATTCCAAATTTTTTTGCCGAACAGCCTTTTCTGTTGACGGAATGAACCGCAGCGAACGTTTGCAGGGAATTATAATTGTGGCGAAAAACTTAACAGCGAATCACGACGGGTCTTAAATTCCGATGGCAGTACGCAGCGCATTGGCCAACGATGCACTGAAGCGCTGGACGTCGGATTCGTGTTCGGCCTCCACCATCACGCGTGCAAGTGGCTCAGTACCGGAGTAGCGAAGGACGATGCGACCATTTTCGCCAAGCGCCGCTCGCGCTTCGGATAAAGCCCGCGCAACTTCCGGTAGAGAATCAAGCGGGGGCTTCGAGCGGACTTTCACATTCACGATGGTTTGCGGATAGTCCTTCAGCCCGGTCACTAGCTGGTCGAGGGTGCCGTGCATGGAGACGAGAGATGCCACTTTTAGGGCTGTCAAAAGGCCATCGCCTGCCGGACTATCATCCAGAAAAATAATATGGCCGGATTGTTCGCCGCCCAGAACGCTGCCGCTGCGTAACATTTCTTCGAGGACATAACGGTCGCCAACATCGGCGCGCGCGAGGGAAATATTTTCGCGGGCGAGTACGCGCTCCAGGCCGAGATTCGACATGGAAGTTCCCACCACACAAGCACCCACGAGCTTGTTTTGCGATTTCAGGAAACGGGCGGCGGCGAGCATCACACCATCGCCATTCACGATCTTTCCATCGCCGCTAACAAACAGGGCGCGGTCGGCGTCGCCGTCGAAGGCTACGCCGAGAGTAGCGCGCTCTTTGAGGACGCATTCGCGGAGTGCTTCGAGGTGCAGGGAACCGCAGCCGGCGTTGATGTTGCGTCCGTCGGGCGATACTCCGATGGTGATTACCTCTGCTCCCAGGGAGTGAAACAGTTGGGGACCAAGCTTGTAAGCGGCGCCGTTGGCACAATCAAGGGCGATGCGCAGGCCGGCAAGATTCGCGCCGGGAATGATGCGGTCGCGAAGATAAGTTAGATATTCGGCGTCCAAGGATTCATCGGGGACGAGGGGCTTGGAGGTATGGAGGGTCTTGGCGGAGCTCTCTTCGCGATGTTTGAGGATGTCGGCTTCGAGAACTTCTTCGGTGGCGTCAGGAAATTTCATGCCCGCGTGGGAAAAAAGTTTCACGCCGTTGTCATGAAAGGGATTGTGCGAAGCGGAGATCACCACGCCGGCTTCAAAATCATTCTGGCGCACCAGGCAGGCCACGCCCGGAGTGGTGATAACGCCGGCGAAGGCGACGGTGGCGCGAGCTTCGGAAAGTCCGGCGGCCAGGACGGCGGCGATGTGCGATCCGGATTCGCGCGTGTCCATTCCGATGAGCACACGGGCATGGGAATGTTCGCGATGCAGATAGGCGGCCAGGGCGCGACCGGTGACGAATAAAGTGGCGTCGTCCAGCGGCGGAGTGCCGGGAACACCGCGAATACCGTCCGTACCAAAAAGTGATTTAGGCATGATTGAGATCGTCAGGCGACGCCATACGGCAAGATTGCGCGGCGGGCTGCATTAGTTGAGCCTTGGTAGGCGAACAACCGATACAAAAGTTTAGCACGCCGCGTTTGGGCTGCCGGGGCAGGAAAAGCGCAAGATGTTTCCATTGAGTAGCGCCATTCCGGTTGTTCCTTGACGAGGGGATGTGCGATTTGCGCCACGGAAGCACGCGAAGTGCTGGCGCGCGGCGTGGATATGCTAACGTGTCGTGGATGGAGCCTGCCTCAATCGCGCCGGAAACCCGGCAACCCGCGCGCATTTCGAGTTCGAACGTCAGTTTGAAATTGTTGGCGGCGGCCATCATCCTGGTTTTTCTTTATTACGCCGCAGGCGTAGTCATCACACTTCTGCTGTCCATCCTGATTGCCTATTTTCTTGATCCGGTCGTGGAATACCTCGAGCGGTTGCGCATGCCGCGCACGTTGGCTTCCATGGTGGCGGTAATGGTTTTGATCGCCGTGCTGGGCGCGGTGATTTATGGATTGTGGTCGCGCGGATCGGACTTCGCCGCGAACTGGCCGAAATATGGCGGCATGATGCGGCAAGCCGTGGGTTCCGTCGAGGCCAAACTAAATCGCATAGAGAGGCAGGTGCGGCCGGCGAATCCGCAGGAAGAAGCGCATCCCAAGGCGGAGCCGGGCGGCGAAAACCTGTTTCGCACGCTGATCGTGCGCATCGTCGGGTCGCTTTACGCGCTGGTGCTGGAAGTCACCTTCGTGCCCTTCCTGGTATTTTTCATGCTGGCGGAAAAGCAGGAAGTGTGGCACGGCACGCTACAACTGTTTCCGGTTTCGAGAAGGACCGCGGTGAAAGAGACGCTGGAAGATCTGCGGGACGTGTTGCGCGACTATCTGGTGGGAATGTGCCTGGTGACCGCGGTGGTCATCGCGGCGAGCAGTTTGTTTTTCTGGGCTATGGGATTGGAGTATCCAATATTGATTGGCATCGTTTCGGGTTTGCTGAACATGGTTCCGTATATTGGAGCGGTGCTCGCGTGGTTTCCACCGTTTGTGATTGCGCTCGCGAAATTCAACACCTTTGGTTCTTACGCGCTGATAGCCGGGGTGCTGATGTCCATCCACATGTTGTCGAATAATTTGCTGGCTCCAGCGCTGGTTGGCAAACGCGTGCGATTGAATGCGTTATCCATCACGATCGCGCTGCTTTTCTGGGGATGGATCTGGGGTGGTATGGGGTTGCTGCTGGCGATTCCCTTGACCGCAGCGTTCCGCGTGATCTGCGATCACACCGAATCATGGAAGCCAGTGGGGCGCTGGCTTAGCGCTTGAGATGGTGGTCTCTCGCTTTCAATAGCGACGCGTCTTTCTTAATCCATAGCCATAACGCCAGAGAACCATCGCTACTACGACCCACAGCGCTGCTGCATAAATCCAGTACCACATGGCCTCTTCGGAAGCCGTCGCACGGGCAGGGCTGAAAATCACCAGCGATCCTGTCGAAATCATATGCAGGAACTGCGCCAGCGGAACGCTTCCGGTATTTACGTATGACCAGGAAATTATAATCCGCACAGCGGTCATGGCCGTAGCGAACGCAAGAAAATACGAAAGCCAGGAAGACCCGTGCGGAGTGGCGGTGCCCAGGTAATCAATCACTGGTATGTGCCAGCAGGCCCATAATATTCCAAGAAGAGCCGCGGAGTGGAATGCGGCATGGCCGCGCATTAATTTTGGAAGCGCGAAACCCGTCCAACCAATTTCTTCGAAGAATCCAGCAGGAATACCGAAGAGAATCCCGATCCAGAAATGGTTCGGAGTAAAAGTCGGGGAAACGAACGTTTTGAGCGACAGCAATACGGCAAAGATCAATACGGGCGGGATGAGAAGCAGCAGATACCAATGCGCGGCGGATGGTAGCTTACGCATCCGGGAGAAAAGTGCTTTGAGTCCGGTCTTATGGTCAACGATTCTCGTCAGCGTGATACCCGCTACGCTGGGGCCAAGAAGCATAATGGGAAACATCAGCAGACCGTCAAGCTTCGAAAGGGCTTGGCCGCGAAGGAGTTTTGGAGCCACGAGCAGCAGAGCGCCTGACCAAGAAATTGCGTAAGTCAGGAGGAAATAGGCAACAGCTGGATAACTGCTTAACAGGCCGGTGCGATCAATGGTGCTGGGCGGCTCGGCGGACATGGCGGAACAATATACATAACTATGAGATGTGTTGCTTCAAGGATGACTTACCTCTGGAAGTTGTATTGAATTGTTGGGTGATTGCATCTACCGGACATCCCGGGGTGCTTTCAATGAATCGGCAGGGACAGAAGGCACGCGCCCGCCGAGTGATTTTATGTAAGTGACGAGCTGCCAGCGTTGCGGCTCGGGAAGCTTGGACCACACCGGCATTCCGCGGCGCACCACGCCGTTGGTCAGCAACCAAAATAGGGCACCCGGAGTGGAATTCTGCACCGGCTCTTTGAGCAGGCTGGGGCCTTTGCGGGAGCCTTCGCCCAACTCGCCGTGGCACTCGGCGCAATGTTGATCGAAGAGATTAGCGCCAGCCGCAATGGCCTCGGGATCGGAGGCCATCGGATTGTGCTTCGCGCGCGCTTTCTCAGGGGCTTTGGCGAGCTCGGCGTAGACCAGGGCATCGTCCTTATACTTATATTTCGGAGCTTTCTCTTTTTTTTGTGAGGACATCACTGCGCTGGAACCCGCCGGTAACTTGGCGCT
>JBBRPU010000097.1:0-10179 GCA_038227545.1 Candidatus Acidiferrales bacterium | reverse complement strand
GATTGTAATGCGTGGCAGCATCGTTCGAATCCAACTCCAGCGCTTTGCGATAGCTCGCAATCGCTTCATCCCACGACTTAGCACGGGCAAACTCCGTAGCCTGCCGCCGGTAACTTTCAGCCGTCTGAGCGGCCGTCGGCGTCGCCTTCTGGGCACACAACGACGCAGCACACGCTGCGCCCAGCACCAAGCACAATAAAATCCACCTACAGGATTGCGACAAGGACAGCACCACGGTGTTTGCCAACAGGAGCCTTTGACGATGGGAAGATTAGCAGCATCGCACGCCAACTTCCGCGCGCATCCCTGCGAGTCAGCTATCGTACAAGACCGCGGGTACTCGAGGCCATCGCCGCCGGCAAAGCCAGCGCGCGCGTATTAGTCCTACCAGTAGAATTTCGCGCTAACCTGCCCGATACGCGGGTCGCGCGCGTTGGTGACAATTCCGAAGTTCGAGCTGGTAACGTCTCCGCCTGGGTTTCTGAACTGGGTGTGGTTGAAGATGTTAAAGAATTCTATGCGCAGGTCGAACGCAAAATTTTCTCTGATTTGCGTCTTCTTCAGTATCCCGAAATCGGTGTTGTTAAACCCGGGGCCATGGAAAAACCGTCGATTGGCAGTGCCAAACGTTCCGAGCTCGCAGTTTTGAACGAATGCACCTGTGGTTACCACGCACGGATCCGGATTAGCAGCCGTGGTTGGTTGTGGAGGGATGAAGTAACATCCGGTTCCGTCTGAAGTTGGGCAATCAGGGTTGCTGTCCCGTGGATTTAACACCTTTACCTTGCCTATCAGATTTGGCATATCTGTCGCCGAACTGCCGGCCAGCGACGCATCGCCATTGCCCTGGTTCAACTGCACCGGAAAGCCCGTCGAGAAGCGTGTGATGCCCTGCATCTGCCAGCCTTGCGTCAGGCGCTTAGGCGCGTTGGGAAAGGCTCGCGCAAATGGCACGGCCCAGACGTAACTGACCACAAAATTATGCCGGATGTCGCTGGAAGAAAGTCCGCGGCTCAACTTCGGATCTGCGAAGTTCACCAGATCGTTGAATGCCGAGGAGTTGTCCAAACCTTTCGCAAACGTGTACGCCGCCAGGAACGTGACGTCTGCGGCTTTGCGCTCTACGGAGATTTGCGCCGAGTTGTAGATGGAGTTGGCGCTGGTAAGTGTGTTGGTGTTGTTGGAGCCGTAGCACACCTGCGCCCCGCCCGGACAGAAATTGGGGTTCAAAAGCTGCTGCCTGGTGCTGTAGACGCAGCCCGGCAAAGGCGTCTGAGTAGCCGTGTCGCACGGAACTGTGGCCGACGGAAGTTGGAAGACGTCATTCTCGTTGCCTGGTCCGCAGCCGGGCGTTCCTCCGGCGGTCACGTCAATAGCCCCTTGCGCGGTCAGTTGCTGGCACACAGCGGCGGACCCGGGATTGGCGTCCCGCTGAGTAATGAGGCGATGCCCTTCCGTTCCAACGTAAGCTAACGTAAGGACGGTGGATTTGCCAAGCTCGCGCTGGATGGAGAGATTGAAGTGCTCCGCATAAGGCAACTTGTTATGAATGTCGTAGCCTGGAAAATAGTTGAAGGGCTCGTACACCGAAAAGTCCAAATTCGCGTTCGACGACGCGCCCGGGACCGGAGCGGTAAATGGAAAACGCTGTCCTATGGGCTTCCCGGTCGCTCGAACACGAAATGGTTCCTCGAACAGCACTGACACAGGGGATGTCCAGTAGAGACCGAACGGTGCGTCCGCGACCTCATAAAAGAGGTTCAAATCCTCCACCGATGTGTAATAGAGCCCATAGGCCACGCGGATGCTGGTTTTTCCCGGTCCGCCAAAAACCTTGCCCAGCGCCCCGTCCGAAAATCCGGGTGAATACGCCAAACCCAGTCGCGGTGCCACGTTATTGTAATTCGTGGGTGCCAGGGTCTTGGGGATCCCTGGATCACCCGGAAACACCAGTCCCGGAGGCGCGAGCGGAAACAGAGTTGAGGTTTGCCCGGGATTGAATGTCTGAATTTTCCCCTGCGTGTCGTACCACGGCATACTCACTTCCCAGCGCAAGCCCAGATTCAGCGTGATATTTGATTTCACCTTCCAGGAGTCCTGCGCGAAAGCGCCGCCATAGCGCGTCCGCGAATCGAGGAACTGTTCGGCGGCTTGCGTATATGGTGCGTTGGTGGTAGAGGTAGCACCGAGAAGAAAGTCCGCAAAATCCGCCCCCGTCACCGTGCCATCAAACGTGAAACCCCCGTTGGGATTGGCAAAGTTGCGTTCATTCACTTGCAGATAGCGGAATTCCCCGCCCACTTTCCAGTTATGTTTTCCCTGGGTCTTCGAAAATACGTCACTCACCATGTAGGTGGTGTTGGGCTGAAAGGTGTTAAGGGTGGGTACGCCAATATTCAAACCGATGTTGCTGAAGCTCGTTTGAGGAAGATACTGCTTGTATCCCGCCAGCGGAACAATACCCAGGGTGCCCTCGCCCGTCACAAAACCCAGGTCCGACAAGTTCGCGAAACTTCCCGCTGGATTGTTTAAGTGCATCGCGTTGCGGAAGAAGCTGAGCCGCGCCTCGTTGACGGCCGTCGCTCCCAGAGGTTTGGTGTTGCTCATCACAAACTGCTGCGCTCGGGATGGCGAGACTGTTGGGAAGCCCGGTACGTTGGCGAAGCCGCTCGATGGGTCGAGATCGCTCTGCACGTTGGAACGATCAAAATGGTAATACCACGACCAATTCCCCGTCTTTTGGTTATTAAAATCAATACGCTCCCCGAACTTGTCGTCGTTCGCAATGTTCCTTCCGCTGTTATTCGAGTAATTTTGCGAATCCCCCGGAAGCGTCGGAGCGGGAATGAACGGAAGGATTTTGCCGGACGGGACTGACCATGCTGCCTGAGGTATCACGCCGCCAGGAAAAACGCAGCCTGTCACCGGGTCTGTGCTGCCGCAGCCCGGGAAGCTATACGCCTCGGCACTAGTCGGAGCTACCGCGTAGCCCAATCGTTGCGAAAGTACCTGCGCCCAATACGAGCCTGCGGGAACACAATTAGTGGCAGTGGGGTCCTGACACGTGCCGGCATCGGGGCCGGTACTCGTGCCATTTGGGGCCAGGCTTACCGGGTCAAAGTTACCCAGACGCTGATCCGCCGTCGGCACCGTAACCAGGCCGGATTCCGCACCTTGCACCTGCCGGGTGCCTTGATAGTCCGAGAACCAGAATATTTTGTTTTTCCAAACGGGTCCCCCAGCCGCAAATCCAAATTGATTGCGTCGCAATTCGGACTTCGATGGTGCAAAGAAATTCTTGGCATCCAGCTTATCGTTGCGCAAGAACTCGAAAGCGTCCCCGTGAAAGCCGTTGGTACCAGATTTGGTGATGGCGTTGACCACCGCGCCGCTGAACTTTCCGTACTCCGCGTCAAAGCTATTGGTGATCAGGCGAAACTCTTCGATGGAATCCAGGTTGGGCACCATACCAGTGCCGAGGTTGCGTCCTTCACTGACGTCCCCCCCGTTCACCAGAAACGCGTTGGCCGTCTCGCGCTGGCCATTCACGGAAATGTTGCCGGAATTCAAAATCCCCGACACCGGACGATCCTGCTGGATCGTATCCGCCGTCCCGGGCGCCACGCCCGCCTGCAATCCCAGCAAATCCACAAAGCTGCGCCCGTTCAGCGGCAGCGCCAGCATTTTCTTGGAGTCAATCACGTCGCCCAGTTGCGTGTTTTCCGTCTGCACCTGCACCGCGTTCGCTACGATTTCAACGTGGTCAGACACACTGCCCACCTTGAGCGTTACATCGTAGTGCAACTGGTCATTCACTTTGACTTCGACGCCAGTTTCCGTAACGGTCTGAAATCCGTCAGCCGTCACCGTGAGCGAATACGTTCCAGCAGGCAGCGCCAGAATGCGGTAGGCGCCATCGCTCCCCGAAACTGTTTCAAGCTTTAAATTGGTTTGCACATTGGTGGCAACGATCTTCGCGCCGCTGACCACCGCTCCGCTGCTGTCGTGCACCACGCCCAGCACCGACCCGGTCACGTCCGCGCGCACCAGTTGCGCGCCGCACACCAGCACGGCCAGCACCAATAGAATAGAGATGCGGTTAAAGCGATTTAACATTGGCCCCCCCAATGCGTCCAAGAATTCTCGTACGATGTCATAAATCCTTCTAGACAAGCAAGAACAAAAAGTTGCCTCCCTTTCTTTTCCTTTCCCTTCATTACGCTTTCGTACTCTTTTCTGCACGTACCAATATCTACACGGTCGACATTGCGCCGGTACCTTCCCTTTGTTATTCCTCCATTTGTTATTCCTCCATTTGTTATTCCTCCATTTGTTATTCCGCTCTTGAGCGTTACGCAAGGTTCCGCACTAAAGAGCACCGCTGTGAAATCATCCATTGTTTACTAGCGATTCATAGGATTGCTCACCGCAGGCCCGCGCAACGTCGCGCACCGAACGGCAGAATCAACCGACACCAGAACCGACACCAGAACCGACACCCGATGTAGGCACATCTAGCCAAAGGCCCCCTGCGTGTCGCCGGCGTTAAGCCCGACTCTTCGGGATGATCAAAACCACTGGTCCGGTTACCCGACTCATCAGGAGTTGGCGGCCGCTTGATCCATGTGAGAATAGAAAGGGGACGGGGCGTTGGCCGGCTTGCTGACAATTGACTATTGCCTCCGTTCCTCGTGAAACATCCAGAAGTTTCGCGGCGCTCCCAGATTTGGTTGGCTTTGCCTTCAGTGCAGTGGCGGAGAAAAAATGCAAGACACGGTCACCAGTGTCCTCGGATTCTTGATGTTATTCAGCTCAGGTCCACAACGGGAGCCGTCCCGCGAGTTGAAGGGTGGTGGACATTTGCTTGGCGAAACCGCTGCGCATTTCTTCTCCGAAGGTGCCGTCGGGCAGCTGCTACGCGCATGCGAAGCCGGCGACTTGAAAGCTGTGAAACAGATGGCAAAGGCCGTAGACCCGGCCTCCAAGTCCAGCGCTAAAGATATTTGTGTTAAAGCGGCCCTCGTCAAGCAACAAGCTTCAAGCGGGGCTCGTCAAGAGTATGGCGACGGCGACGACAAGATTATGAGGACGGATACATTTACTTTGGACAAGGGCTACCTGGTCAAGATAGCCATGGTATTTAACGCTCCGACCACGGACGTCGGAGGATACCACCCGAAGTACTTTGGTGAGCTCTTCGAGGGATTGCGGGAAGCCTACGGTGAGCCGTCAAAAAGCTACACCGAACAGGTGTTCGATGTGTATGGCGCAAAATATGACGCACACCGCGCTGAATGGATGGGCAAACAGGACGTCATCACCATTATCGAACAGCCTGGCAGAAACGGCCGAACCGAAATAGTCGTGGAAACGCTTGCAGAACGCGACCGGGCAACAAAGGCGCCCAAGACTGTGAATCCACTGCAATAAGTAGTACTCCCAAATCAAATTCTGGTAACCGCCGTTGCCGGCGAACCGGATTTTTCTGACCTCTTGCAGCTAATCGCGCTGGTTGAGCTTTATATCGATGTGCATGACTATCGGCTCCGCGGAAACGATGACCTCGCGAGTCACGGCACCTGCCCCGGAACCCACCACTACGGTATACGTGCCGGCCGGCAGGTCCGGGAAAATAAACTGGCCAGCCGCATTTGTTTGCACGGTTTTCCTGGTTTCGCGTATTTGGACACCGCGATCCTTTACGGCAACATACTCTCCTGCCGCACGCTCGAACGTTTTTACCGTCCCGGCTATGCTGCGAAACGCTTTGACTCGCAGATAGACCGTAGTTGGGAAACCATTCTCGACATGAATGCGCTGAGGTTTTAGCGCCTCAGCGAAATAGCCGGTCGGCAGCGTGTCGGGGTCAACGGAAAGCTCGTACTCTCCGGAAATCAGGCCGGGAAAAGAGAATCGGCCGTCGGCGTCGGATTCGGCGTCGGACGCGTAGGGGTTGCCGCGAATAGAAATGCGCGTGGCCCGAATGCCGATGTCGGCGTCACTTTTCAGGTAGCCGACGATCTCGCCGGAGGCAAAGCGGATTCCAAGATCGTGTTCCTGATTGATGGACGTGATGATTTTTGAAGCCCCCGTGAACCAGAACGGCCTGGCCGACTGAAAGTGTACTTCCAGGACGTGGTCGCCGTGGGGAACATGATAGAAAGCGTAAAATCCGTTTTTGTCGGTCAACTTGCGTTGAGAATTGTCCAGAACAACTTCAACACAGGGCATTGTAGTAGAGCCCCGTGCGAGCACACCGCGACCGCCGGGATCCTCGAAGATTGTTCCGCTGATTGTGCCTGACCGGTATCCCGAAAGCGCCGAGGGCAGATGCGTGAAGGTGCGCCGGATTTCAATTTGCCCCTGTGGATAGTAGCGCGACGTACCTCCCCTTGTTAGGTGCAACAGATTGAAGGACGAGGTTAGCGTGACCTTTTGAGTAATCTGTACGGTTTCCGACCCGTAGAGTTCGAAATGCTCAGAGTTTCCAAGTAACGTTTGATCGCGACCGTAAAGAACACCGAAGCCCAATTGCTGGGCGCGACGGGTGCCGGAGCTCCAGTTCATATTGGCGCCGGTCTGGAAACGCGAAGGCACCGTGTTGAGGCGGCTGCCGGGAGATAGCCCGAGCGCCAGCAGAAAGGATGTGTCTTGCAGCAGCGCCTGCAATTCCTGGGGCGTGGAGGCGGTCAGGCCCAGTCGGAGCAACTCGGCTTGCAGGGACGGAATAAGGGAGTAAATGGACTCCACTGCGATGGCTTGGGTTTGGTGCTCCGCGAAACCGCTGACGGAGAAAGCGCCGCGACTAGCGCGCACAGTTTGTTGGAATTCGTGGCCGGCAACGAGACTTCCAGAATTGTGGGTGTATTGATACTGAAAGCCGGTTCCAAAATGAGCGGAATCAAAATTCACGCCTTGCGGCAGGTTCCAGGACGCGAACGAATAGGCGCCTGCTGCGCCGGATTGACCGAAACGTGAATGCGTGACGCCGCTGCTGAGCGACCACCTGCGGTTAAACCTGGCGCGGATACTTTCGGAAGCCACGAGATTGTTCTGGCGGCCTGCCGGAAGCAGCAAGCGGTTTTTGGATAAAGTGAACACGCTCTCCAGATTAGACCGCACTTGATGCGTCCATGCGCCTTCCAGCTGCACCCCGGGAATGCTGTCTATAGTTAGCGAGGGGAACAAGCGAGGTTTTTGGCGAAAAACTATTTTCACCGCGTCCCTGGGCCTGAACGCTTCCAATTCGAACGCGCTCGCCACCCCGCGGCCAACGCCCACCTCAGCTAACAAATCAAAGTCCTGACTCGGCCTGTAGTGATACGCGAGGGTACCAACGACGCCGCTATTGCCGGAAACCAGTGAGTCGGCAGGCTTGGAGAAATAATAGACACTAGAGCTGAGTTCAGTATTATCGGTAAACGGAGCGACGTAGCTGGCGGCTACTACGGTCTGGCGTTGCAGCGGAATCAAGAATCCATGAAACGTGGCGAGAGAACTATATCCAGTGTGCACGCGCCAATGTTTGGTGGCTATGTGGAAGCCGCGAATGACGGAGTTGTTCACTGTAAGCGGTGAGTTCCGGATGTACTGGTCCAGTAGAGTCAAGTTAAATTGCGGCGTTCGAATGGTGTAGAAGGCAGAGGGTAAAAAAGTGCGCGCTCCCAAGCTGCCGGCCAGCGCGGTGCTGGTAACCAGGTGGAGTTGCGTGGTGCGCGCCGCACCTTCCACGCTGAAGTCCAGGAGACTCTGGAACTGTTGCTGATCGGAAGTGTAACGCACAGAATACACGCCATTGATACTTCCGCCGCCAACTGACAGCGGCGGGATAAAACCCGCGGGATAAATCGGGGGAGCCGCGGTGACCTCTACCGACACGGCGTTCACCTCCTGGCCGTTTACCAGAAATACGACGGTGTGGCCGGCAAACTTGGCAGTGATGACAACAAATCCTTCTTCGAGCCCGACATCCGCATACAAATTATTCAACGCATACGCGGCGCTAACTCCCGAAGCGGGGAAACGCAATTTTTGCCCGGCTTGCACGGAAATACTCGCGGCTCCGGCAGGCACGGCGATGGTCGTCGAGGCTGCTTCTACCGTGACGTCCTCCGCCAGGGCCGGCGATTGAGCCCGCACAGCCGGCAGCAGGCCGCCCGCCATGCCGATTAGAGAAAAAAAAACGCCCGCATCATCGTATTTCGAACTCGGACGCCGTGGTCAATACACCTCCCTCGTGCTCGAGGGAAATCAACGCGCGATACTTCCCGGCTTGCAGCGTCGAGGGATATTCGGTTTTGAATTGCAGGACTTCGCCCGGGAGGAGGCGTCCGCCTTCGAGCGGGACTTTCCCCACAAGACTACCGGACGAGCGCAGGATGGCGACTACCCCTCTCGCCACTACAGGTTCTTCGCCGGCGTTCAGCACGCCCTCGGAGATCACCAACTCAGCGCCTTCGGAGGTGCCTTCAAAGTGCACCCCGGAGCTCTTCAGCAGAAATGATTTTGTGAGCGTGAAGGTCAGTAACGTGCCCATGGAGGCGCTCATGGCAACTCCACCGGTTCCCTGCATCGCCGTTTTGCTGTGAAAAATGGCCACAATGGCCCGCGTGGCGGGATGAGCGGGTACCGTGACGGTGATCGCCACCGTCGAAGATGCTCCGGGCGGCACGCGCAGAGTGGCCGGAGAAAAAATCGCCGTGCCCGCAATGCTGCCAGTCAATTCCCCGGCCGTAACAAAAACGCGTTTCCCGTCGCGAACGGCGACGTCCATGGCTTCGAGAGTGAACTCAAATGTAGTTGGCGTGAGATTGGAAATGCTGAGCTTTTGCGTCGTGCTTTGGCCCGCTTGGGCATTCAGCATGATGACGGCTGGCGAAAGCGCGAGTGACGATTGCGGTCGGCTGTCGGCGTGAGGAAGTGCCGCTGCGGTGCCGGCGCCGGCACGCGGTTGGGAGAGCAGGGCTTCCGGCGTCGCGGGGTTTTGTGCCGCGATGCTGGCGGCGCAGAAAAGCGCCAGCGACAACTTCGCGCCGGCACTGACGCTCCACTCTGCAAGACTGAACAACGTGTTTCTCTGTTTTATGCGCGCTCTCACGACCATCAGTTCGCCACGGCAAGAAAATTCACAGTGTTGCTGATGGTTGCAGCAGACGCGTCAAACGGGATGGTCAGCGCGAAAGCATATGGCGTCTTCGCGCCATAGCTGCCCAGCAGGTTCAGCGAAGCAGAACTTGCGCTTGAAAGCCTTACTCCGGCCAGCTTCCAGGTATCCGTGAAATCGGCGCTTTGCAGTTGCGCTTTCAGCGTGTAGCTGGAACTGCTCAATCCTGTTTTTGTAACTAGCACGTCGAACGAGGTATCCAAAGTCCACCCCGTCGCGCTTATCGATTTCGTTACTCCAGAAGGAGCCGATCCTCCGAACGCCTGCACGTTCCCGAAGTTCACGCTGATGGAAGAAGTTCCGGCACCGCCGATAGCGATGGCGCCTGCGCTGGCGGTAAACGTTATGGTCAAGGTTTGCGCGCGCGTGGCTGCGCCAGTTAGGTGAAGCAGTACTAGGGTGCTGACAAAAATCCACAATCTTTTGGTCAATGGATGCGCTTTCTGGACGCAAAAAAACTGGGCGAGCAGTTGCAGAAACGCCACTGCTCGCTCCAGGTGCAGGCTTATTAGGCTGCTATTACGGTGAAGTTAATCGTGTTGCTGATTGCTCCTGCCGTTGCCGAGTTCGGTATCGTCAGATGCAACGTGTACGGAGTCGATCCGAACGTCCCCGTCGCTGTCAGAGCTGCGGGAGTCGCGGTCAGAACCGTGGCATTCAGCGCCCAGGTGTTAATGGCGTCGGCAGTATTCAGTGAGACGTTCAGGGTGTATGCGGTGGAGGCCGAGTTTGACACTGTCACCAGCACGTCAAACGGGGTAGAAAGCGTCCAACTGGCTGTCCCGTTAAGAGTCTTGGTAACGCCCGTTGGCACCGTGCCACCCTTCGCCTGGACGCTGCCGAACGCGATGGAGGCTGCCGACGTGCCGCTGCCACCCAAAGTGATTCCAGCTGCGTCGGTCACGAAAGTAAGGTTCACAGAGCCTACGGTCGTAGCAGTGACAGCTACGGTGCCCGAATCTGTCTGCGCGAATGCCGCGCTGCCGGCAAATGCAGAAACCGCGCAAAGGATTAAG
>JBBRPU010000096.1:0-10180 GCA_038227545.1 Candidatus Acidiferrales bacterium | reverse complement strand
TTTCACCGCAAGCCATCACTGCCTAATTTCCGCCCTCGGCTTTTGCTTTTGGCCGCACCGTAACAGGTAACGCGAACAGATTGATGAATCCTTCGGCGTCCTTGGGGTTGTAGCGTCCCATGGTGAAGCTCGCCAGGTCCGTACGGTACAGTGAAAACGGCGAAACTCTTTTCGTCACGTTCAGATTGCCTTTCCACAGTTTCAATCCTACGGTTCCGGTCACGCGCTCCTGCGATGCATTGAAAAATCCGTCCAGCGCGGCGCGCAACGGCGAAAACCACAGCCCGTAATAAACCAATTCCGCGTAGCGCAGCGACAAGGCCTGTTGAAAATGCGCCGTCTCGCGATCCACGGTGAGTGTTTCCAGTTCGCGATGCGCAGTGATCAGCAGTGTTCCGCCCGGGGTCTCGTACGCTCCGCGAGATTTCATGCCCACCAGGCGATTCTCCACAATGTCGGTGCGGCCTACGCCATGCTTCGCGGCAATTTCGTTGAGCGTATCCAGTAAATCTATTGGCCCGAGCTTGGAACCATTCACCGAAACCGGCGCGCCCGACTCAAAACCAATTTCCACCTCTTCGGCTTTGTCAGGGGCATTTTGTGGAGAAGCGATCCACTGCCACATCCCTTCGTTCGGAGAATTTGCAGGATCCTCAAGTTCTCCGCCCTCGTGACTGAGGTGCCAGATGTTCCGGTCGCGGCTGTAAATGTTTTTCTTGCTCTGCTCCACGGGAATGTTGTGTTTCTGCGCGTAGGCAATGGCATCTTCGCGCGAATCAATATCCCATTCACGCCATGGCGCGATGATGCGTACACTCGGCGCGATGGCTTTGTAAGCCAGTTCGAAGCGCACTTGATCGTTGCCTTTACCGGTGCAGCCGTGGGAAAGTCCGTCGGCTCCCAGTTTCAGCGCGATTTCCGCTTGCCGTTTCGCAATCACCGGCCGCGCCATGGAAGTGCCCAACAGATAGGTATGTTCGTAGACCGCGCCGGCACGCAGCGTGGGCCAGATGTAGTCGCGCACGAACTCTTCGCGCAAATCTTCCACGAGAGCCGTGGAAGCGCCGGTAGCAAGCGCTTTTTTGCGCGCGGCTTCCAGATCCTCCTGCTGGCCAACATCGCCAATCACAGCGATGACTTCGCAGCCGTAATTTTCCTTAAGCCAGGGAATAATGATGGAGGTGTCGAGTCCGCCGGAATACGCCAGCACGACTTTCTTCGGCTTGTATTCTTCTTTATTCACGATGCCTCTTCTTGAAAATTAATCTTGCCAATTCGCCGCTTAAGCGCAGGCCAGCACGGCTGTGAAAAGAACTCTTCGAATGCGCAGTTTTAGTCTCGTCTGGCAACGCGCCGATAGCATGAGCCGGGCGCTGATCAACTGAACAGCGTATGCAGAATCGCTTTCTGCACGTACATGCGATTTTCCGATTGATCGAGCACGACTGATTGCGGTCCGTCGAGCACTTCCGAAGTAACTTCATGATTGCGGTGCGCCGGAAGACAGTGCAGGAATAACGCCTCAGGCGCGGCCAGCGCCATCAGCTCCGCGTTCACCTGATAAGGCTGAAACACGCTTTCCCGCACATCGCCTTCAGATTCAAAACCCATGCTGGTCCACGCGTCGGTATAAACCGCCTGTGCGCCCGAAACCGCATCGCGTGGGTCCGTCAATAATTCGATCTTTGCCCGTGTTTCGCGGGCGACGCGTTTCGCCTCCGCAACAACCTCAGCGGATGGCGCGTACGCCCGGGGCGTGGCGATGCGCAAATGCACGCCCAGCCGAGCGGCCAGAAAAATCAAAGAGTGGCAAACGTTGTTGCCGTCGCCCACATACGCAAGCTTGAATCCGCGGAGAGAGCCGACTTTTTCTTCCAGCGTCAGAAAATCCGCCAGGCCCTGGCACGGATGAAATTTATCGGAAAGCGCGTTGACGACGGGGATATCGGTGTTGGCGGCCAACTCTTCCAGCACGCGCTGCTCATAAACGCGCGCGACTATGCCCTGTACCCAGCGCTCCAGGTTGCGCGCCACGTCGGAGATGCATTCGCGCTCACCCAGGCGTGCTTGCGTGTGATCAAGAAAAACCACCGAGCCACCCATGCTTTGAATGCCCACTTCGAAAGTCACGCGCGTGCGCAGCGAAGGCTTTTCAAAAATCAGCGCGATGAATTTATCGCGCAGGATAGAGGTATAGCGAGCCGGGCGAGACTTGATGTCGGCGGCGAGTTGCAGCACTTCGCGCGTCTGCGACGGGTTCCACTCGGCGCCCGTCAGCAGATCGTTCGACAATAAAATTGGTGCAGCCAGCATCGTAGCGATCATTTTTTCACCTTGCCGTTGCGTAGGAATTCAGAGAGTGAGTAACAGGTGCCTTTGCTTCAGCGGATATTGGATTTGCGGAGACCACCGCCAGCACCGCCTCGAACTTCTTCAAAAACTCGCGCACCTGCGCGCTCGTTACGATAAATGGCGGCAACAGCCGAATAATATATTCGTGCGTGCAGTTGATCAGCAACCCCTGCTTGACAGCTTCGGCCACGAGCGCGGCGCCTTCGATGGAAAGCTGAATGCCGATCATCAAGCCTTCCGCTCTTATCTCGCGAATGAAATCGAATTTCCCGGCCAGAGACTGCAAACCAGCGCGCAGTTCTTCTCCCCGGTTGCGAACGTTCGCCAGCAATCGTTCGCTCTCGATAATTTTTAGAAATTCGAGCGCGACCGCACAAACTAGCGGCCCGCCACCAAACGTAGTGCCATGCAATCCCGAAGATACATACGCCGCGACGGCGTTGTTGGCCAGAATTGCGCCTAGCGGCAATCCTGCAGCCAGTGGCTTGGCAATCACCGCAATGTCCGGCTTCGACGCGAACCGTTGATAGGCGAAATGGCGCCCGGTGCGCCCCAGCCCGCATTGAATTTCGTCCGCGATCAGCAGCGCGCCATGCTGCGTCGCCAATTCACGCGCGCGATTCCAGAATTTCTCGCTGACGGGATAAATTCCACCTTCTCCTTGAACTGTTTCAATCAGAATTCCGCAAACGGAATCGTCACACTTGCATTCCAGGTCCGCGACATCGTTGAAGCGCACGAATTCCACGCCCGGCACCACCGGAGCAAAGGGCAGCCGGTATTTTTCAGTGGCCGTGACGCTGATGGCCCCAAAAGTGCGCCCGTGAAACGAATTCTCCAGCGCCAGAAAGCGGTGCTTGCTCGAAACCTTTCCGGCTCCGTCCGCCGGCTTCCGCGCACACAGGCGCGCCAGCTTCATCGCCCCATCAATCGCTTCGGTGCCGCTGTTGCAGAAAAACACGCGGTCGAGTCCCGACCATTCAACAAGCTTTTTCGCCAGCGGCCCCTGATACGCATTGTGGTAAAGATTTGAGAAATGAATGGCGCGGCCTGCTTCGCGTCGAATCACTTTCGCAATTCGCGGATGCGCGTGCCCCAGCGCGTTAACGGCAATTCCGCCAAGAAAATCGAGATACTTCTTGCTGTCGGCGTCGAATACATAGCAGCCCCGGCCGCGGTCCAGCAGAAACGGCGCGCGCTTGTAGGTCGGCAGCAAAAATTTCTCCGCCTCCTGCACACGCGCGTCCGCCTTCACGCCATGAGTTCTCGCTCGCGAGTGTTTTGCGAATTGGCTAGACCGCGGCGTTGCCGATTTTTTGCGAACGCCGCGCATTATGCCGCCGACAGCGCGGCCTGCGCCGTGTTGCGCGGCTCGCGCATGATCAACGTTCCAGGAACATTGGACATGCCATCGCCAGACCCGGACTCTTCCGAGCGCGACGCCAGCAGCAAAGCGTCCGGCCCCGTTCCTCCCACGATGCGAACTTCCCGCACGCCGCCTTCAATCGCGCGCTTGGCGGCTTCCAGCTTCAGAATCATGCCGCCCGACACTACGCGGCACTGCACCAACCGCTCGATATCTTCGCAGCTGACTACAGAAAGCACTCGCTCTCCATCCAAAACGCCGGCCACGTCGGTCAGATAAATCAATTGGTCGGCATGAAGATATTCCGCACACGCCGCCGCCATATGGTCGGCATTGATGTTGTACAGCTCATTGTCTGCGCCGAGTCCAAGGCACGGTGCGACAGGTAGCAACCCATCATTCCAAAGCGATTCAATAAATTGCGTATTCATGCCGGTCAAATACCCGACAAAGCCTAAACCGCCTTCCACCTCGTTGTGCATCATCGGGTCTGAAGTAAAACACCGCGCATCCGCGGCGGAAATGCCCACTGCAGGCTGCCCCTCAGCGGAAATCGCCGCGGCCACTTTCTTATTCAGCAAGCCGGCGAACACCATCACCGCTACATCGCGAGATTCACGATCCGTCACACGCAATCCGCCGACAAATTTGCTTTCGATGCCCATGCGCTTCAGCGTGGCGGTGAAAAGCCGGCCGCCTCCGTGAACCACCAGAATCTGATGTCCATCCTTGGCCAGTGCAGCTACCTGCCGCGCCAGGGTGCGCACCGTGGCGTCGTCTTCCAGCAAAGCACCGGCGAATTTGATTACGATTTTCATTGCAGTGCGGTGTGCTCCTCTATCCCCAGCATGTGGTTAAAATTTTGCACCGCTTGTCCCGCAGCGCCTTTGCCGAGATTGTCCAGGCAGGAAACAATTACCAATCGCCGTCCAGATTTATCGAGCGCGAAACCGATGTCGCAAAAATTGGTGTGCGTGACGTGCTGCAATTCCGGCAGCGAACCGGCATTCCAGATGCGTACCATCGCGCGCCCAGCGTAAAATTTGCGATAGAGCGCTTCGATAGCGGCGCCCTCTTGCGGCGACTCCAGGTCCACGTAAATCGTGGAGAGGATGCCCCGGCTGATCGGCAACAAGTGTGTGGTGAAGGTCAATTGCGCTTCCGCCAGTCCAGTGTGTTCCAGAATCTCCGGTGTGTGGCGGTGTGAAAACAGGTTATAGGCTTTAAAATTGTCGTCCACTTCGACGAACTGCAAATCGCGGCGAAGCTCTTTGCCAGCGCCGCTCGCGCCAGATTTGCAATCGCATACCACACTACGATCAGCCGCAATCCATCCAGCCTCTGTAAGCGGCCTTAGCGCCAGAATCACGCTGGTCGCATAGCATCCCGGATTCGCGACGATGCGCGCATCCTTGATTTTTTCCGCGTAAATCTCTGGCACGCCGTAAACGGCTTCCGCAAGTAGATCCGCGGGCGGCGCTGCGAGCTTGTACCAACTTGCAAATGTCTCCTGATCGCGGAAGCGAAACGCGCCGCTCAGGTCCACCACACGCAATCCTGCTTCCACCAGGGCGGGGGCGAGCGGCGCGGAAACATCGTGAGGCGTTGCCAGAAACGCGGTCCCAGCTGTGCTGCCGGTAATAGCTTCAACGGAAAATGTTCGCAGCGGAGCATCGCCGCGTCCGCGCAGTTGCGGAAACAATTCGTCGAGACACTTGGCTCCATTAGTGTCGCGCACATAAAACGTTGCCGCTTCCACGCGCGGATGGCGCACCAGTATCCGCGCCAGCTCAAAGCCGGTGTAGCCCGTCACCCCGACTACGGCAATGTGGTTGAGATTTCTCACTTCACCAGCGCTTCAATTCGCTTCTGCAGCGACTCCCGCGTCTTTTTGCTGGGAGTGATGATCAGTACGGTGTCGTCGCCGGCGATTGTTCCGGCAATCTCTGGAAACTTCGCGCCGTCCACCGCCGCCGCCAGAGGTTGTGCGCCGCTGGGCGGGGTCTTCAGGACCAACAAATTCTCGGCCGGACGGATGTCCTGCAGAAATTCCCGCAAAGCATGCGTCAGTCGCGGCAGCGGAGCGAAATCTTCAGGCAACGCCGTAGCCGTTTTGTACCCGCTCTGCGTCTTGACCAGCCGCAGCTCCTGAATGTCTCGCGAAAGCGTGGCCTGCGTCACGCGCAAGCGCTGCGTCGCTAGTCGCCGCCGCAATTCTTCCTGATTGCCGATGGAGCCATCGCTCACCAGCCGCAAAATTTGCCCGTGACGAAATGTTTTTTGTGCGCCCACTTAAGCCTCAAAACCGAATATACATCGTACTGTATTTTTATACAGTCGCCCTGCCGCAGTGTCAATGTTTTTGTAAGCTACGCGTTCGCCTCGTGTAGGATTCGCCGCACGGCACCGACCACTTGCTGGATTTTGGCGGCAGACAATGCTACCTATCATGCACGCCATCCTGGCGCTCCATGATGAACGCTTGCGAAGTGAAAGGCTGCAAAGTAGAAGTGCCGCCCGCTCTGCGCGAGCATAATTTGTGCGTGCTGCATTTCACTTTGTCCGTCGAAAACAGTTGCGCGGGCATGCGCCGCGAGACCGCCCTCGGCAATGCGCCCCACGAACGTCAGCGCGAAATCATGAAATTCATCTCTGACCACGGCGAGCATCTCGCCAGGGTGGCCACCAGCGGCTTGCCGCTTACCGATGACCTTAAGGCGCGCATCCTCAGCACGTTTCTTACCCTCATGAACCTGCGGGAAAATCTTGACCGCGCCAACATGCGCAGTGGGTTCGGCCGCTCCGGCCAGCTGCGCTGAATCCACGCTCACGAAAGCAGTTCGAGACGACGTTTAACTCAGGCTTTAGCCGATTTCACTACGCTTGACGCCCTCATCCCCGAGAGAGACCATACTGGCCATATTGACGTGCGGCAACGCCGCCATTCTTCCCGGCATCCAACTGTTTTCGACCGGCGTCGCCGGCAGGGGTAATCCATGACGTTTCGCTCTTATCTTCGTTTCGTGATTATTTTTGTCTTTGCTTTGTCCTTGGCCGCGCTTCAGCCGGTTTACACCGCCGCCAGCAATGCGCGCATCATCCGGCTCAGCTTGGTCCAGGGAGACGTGCGCATCCTGCACGACTCCAAAGGCGATCCGCTCGCCAACGATAAAGCCCCCTGGAGCCGCGCGGAGTTAAATCTTCCCATTCGCGAGCATGACGTAATCGCCACCGACAGCGGCCGCGCCGAAGTGGAATTCGAAAATGGCGCCCTGGCCTTCATCAACGAAAACAGCGTGCTGGAATTTTTTGATCTCTCCCTCGAGGATGGCTCCTTCACCACGCGCCTGATTCTTCGCCAGGGCACCGGCTCGTTCTACGCCAATCCCGCACGCGCGGATTATTTCAGCGTGACCGGCGGCGATTTCACCGCACAGGCTTCCACGCGCGCAAATTTCCGAATGGACAATTTCGATGACGGCAGCACCGTCGCCGTCAACAAAGGCCGCGTTTCCGTTCTCTATAAAGAAGACAGCAAAATGCTTTCCAAAGGACAATCGCTGACGATGCGCGCCGGGGAAACGGTGGCCGCCAGTATCGGGCAGGCTCCGGAGAGCGATGACTTCGACCGCTGGGTTTCCGGCCGCGAAGACAGCGTGGTCACCGCCACCAACTCGGCGCTGCATTATTCCAACTCCTACAATTACACTTCCGGCTTCGGCGATCTCTACACCTACGGCGGCTTTTACCCGGTTTCCGGATTTGGCTACGGCTGGCAGCCCTATGGGGTGGGCATCGGCTGGTCGCCCTTCGACTACGGCAACTGGTATTTCCAATCTGGCCTGGGTTGGTCTTTCATCGGAAATCAGCCCTGGGGCTGGCTCCCGTATCACTACGGTGGATGGATATTTGAGCCGGGCATCGGCTGGCTGTGGGCACCCACCGGATTTGGTGGCGGCGGCTTGCCGGTAAGATTTCATCCCGTGACCGCCACCTTCGTGCGCTCCGGTAACAGCGTGGGAATTGTCCCCAGTCATCCGCTCGATAATCATGGGAAAACCCCGGTGAATCTCACGCGGGGCGTCATGCCGCTGAATTCTCGAGCGGGCACCGCGCAGTCCACGTTCGCCGCCGGCACCAAATGGAAAGTTGTGAAAGATCCGCCGCGCGAAACCTTGGTTTCGCATGCTAGTTCGGCCGTTGCACCCACTCGTGTATCGCGTACCGTTGACACCAGCAACGCCGCCGTCTCGAACGCGGCGCACGGAGGCAGTTCTTCCATCGTCTACGACGCGAAAGAGCGCCGCTTCGTAACTGGCAATGCGCCGGCAAGTTCTGCGGCGAAAGTCTCCGGTGCAGCAACTGGCCGGGATTCTGCTCCCGCGACTGCCGCGCGAAACTTATCTCCCGCGCCAAAGGCTTCGCCGTCCAGTTCGCGCGTGGAGATGCCATCTCGATCAGCCTCCGCTCGCGTCCCTTCACCGCCGCCGGCTTCGCGTTCAACAACCGTACTCACACTCGGCGAATCCCGGGGAAGCGGCTCCAGATCGCGTGGTGCCACCACGCAGACTGGCTCAACCCCACGGGCAACTGCACCCGCGGCGACTCCCGCACCTCGCTCTACAGGGCGCCCTCACTAGTCGAGGCACGCTTTGTGCGCACCGGCACAACCTCGTTTTCTCGCTCGAAGCATTCACTTATCAGCAGGTTAATTCAGAGTTGTTCGAAGGGTAAAAACTGCGGGCCCCTACGGGGAGACGGAGCACGTTACGTTTCGCGAACTAGATTGCTTTGGAAGGCCTGCCTTTGAGCTTCACCGCCTGCAGGCTGCTGGGGTCGTACAAAACGGTAACCTTGTCGCCGTACTGAAAGCCGCCTTTTTCCACGATGCCTTGCATCTTGGTAGCCGCTTCGGGAGACAGCGCAAAAGTTCGAATGGCCATGTCGTCTCCTTTGGCGCGTACCGTAATTTGCGAAGTGTTCGCGTGCATCACGAATCCCTCGAATTTGCTTAACCCCGTTGGCTTGGGCTTCACCGCATTTATGATGATGGGCACGGCCGTATCAATAATGATGGGCGCCACCGTCGCGGGGGTTTGCGCCGCCGCCCGCGGACACCACATCCCGGTGAGCGCCACTGCGAAAAGCAAAGCCACTCCGCCAACTTTAGAAAGTAATTTCATTCCATCTCTTCCGTGGCAATGCGCAGCGATTTCAGGAAGCGCACGTCCTGCGGCGTCATCGCCAGCCGCGCGGCGACTTTCTTTCCGCCCTCGCCGTTCTCTTCCATGAATGAATCCTGATCTACCTGAATGCGCAGCGATTCCAGAAACCGCCGATCCTGCGTAGTCAAAGATGCCGCTTCGCCGGATGCCGCGTCGCGCTTGGCCAGACCGATGGTGGCATCCAGCTTCAGCACGATGTCGTAGCCGTGTGCGCGCACTCCCGCGATCGCTCCGGTGATACGGTCGGAGTCGGACACCGTGTCATTGATCGCGTGTCCCAGTTCACGGAGCAAGTTCTTCAGGTGGTCGTCGAGTTGCAAGGTGGTTCTCCCCTACTCTTCGGCCATTTTAGGCCCACGTATCATGGGATACAAGTGAGCTTCAGCGCGTTGTCTCCAATCCGTTCACAGCCCTTTGGTGTAGTTTGGGCGGCCAAAACCTCTCTTCATCACGTATCCCGTGGCGTGAATCGGTGTTCCGCTCGCCCTTTACGTTAAGATACGAAGATGTCCACCGCTGCCGGCGTGCACGGCGCACCAGCCCAACGCGGCCGCTTCAGCCGCCTGTGGCGCACGCTCAAACAACTCTTTCACGAAGTCATCGCCGCGCTTTTTGCTGTTTTATCCTTTTCCTGGTTCAACGCCGCTATTCGCGCCTATACGCGTGACGCTGCTTATTGGCTGATAGCCATCGCCGGAATCGTTGCGGCTTCATTTTTGTTTTTTGCGTTCACATCATTTCGACGCGCCCGCAATATCTGAGATCCATGGCCGATACCAACTCCAAAAAGTCCTCCGACCGCCAAGCGCACTTCACCACGCTTTCGGGACTGCCGCTCGAGCGCTTTTATACCGCCGAAAATATCTCGACCGAAAATCCGGAAACAGCCATTGGTTATCCGGGCGAATTTCCTTACACCCGCGGAATTTATCCCACCATGTACCGCGGCCGCTTCTGGACCATGCGCCAGTACGCGGGCTTCGCCAGCGCCGCGGAATCCAACGCGCGTTATCGCTATCTGCTCGGCAAGGGCCAGATTGGACTATCAGTAGCTTTTGATTTGCCCACCCAGATCGGCATGGATTCCGATCACCCGCTCGCGCAAGGCGAAATCGGCAAAGGCGGCGTAGCCATTGATTCCATCGAGGACATGGAAATTCTTTTCGACAGCATTCCGCTCGAAAAAGTTTCCACTTCCATGACCATCAACTCCACGGCCGCAATCCTTCTTTGCCTG